>NZ_CAKMJU010000133.1:0-12146 GCF_927416815.1 uncultured Acetobacterium sp.
GACACCTTCCTTGCTCGGTCGCAAGTCTATGCTGTTACAAATCACTCGACAAAATTATCTCACCGGATAATCTTAGTCAAGGGGTGAGGTCCTTTCAAACAATATCGGATGCGATGAATTCTCCCGGTGGAATATGAGCCAGATGCCCGAGGTCGAGGGTTTCGTCGGCGCGGATAAAACGTTTGGAAATCAGCGCGTGGGTAAATTCGGCATAGCGCCCAGCACGAACGATCCCCAGCGCGTACCCATATGACCGATAAGGTCTGTTACGTCATCCTCACAGCAGGCCGCCAGTACGTCATAGGCGATTGACGGCTTCAATCCGTAAGCTTTGCCCGCTCGTCCCGGCATAGTCGCCATCTTGAGGCCAGTCAGTGGAATCGTTTGCATCATAGAGCCAGCCCTTATTCTGAACATGGACGTTATAACGGATCACCATGTCCGCCGGGATATCCCCAGTCAGCTTGATCGAAAAGCCCTCAATCCGCTTGCTCTGACCCTTGGTGCCAATCATCTCGGGGCTGTCCAGCCAGCTGCCATCGGACGGATAATCGCCCAAATCCTGAATATGACCGCGATAGACTACCCCGACTGGGCTGTCAACTGCAAAAGCCGTTACCGTCAAACAAAGAAACACCAGGATCATCAAGCCAACCCAGTAAAGCAATTTGATTTTCATTTCTTCTCCAATCCCCTAAGTTTTTGTTGGAAATTTCTTATCACTCTAATTCATTATCACTCTAATTCATTGTCATTTTTATGAAATCGCTGCTCTTATTTTATCACTCCATGAGACTTTTGTCGATTCTTTCAATCGCCTATTTTTAACCACAATTGTTTCGCGCCTGATCACCATCGCCTCTCCAAGTCGCCCCTTTAGTGCCGTAAAAAAGCCCAGTCAATTGATCTGAGCTTGGGGTCGTATTATTGGCTTGTCAAGATTTGACGGTCTTTGAAAAATTCATCATGGCATAAAAAACGGCATAGTTTTTTACTGCTAGCAGCCGATACTCACCATCAAGTGATTTTAGCAGCGGGTAGATCAGTTATCTAACAAGATCTGCTCTACCCTTTAATTCATAGCTTACGTGAAATACTTCTGATCTAACAACTTGATCGCTTTTTCAGGTTCGATCGGCTTTTGAAAGTAAAATCCCTGAAGAAAGTCAGATCCAAAGGCGCGCAACCGTTGGTAATCCTCTTTTGATTCAACCCCTTCGGTTACAACCTGTAACTTTAATCCATGGCATATTGAAATAATTCCTTCCATGATAGAATGGTCCTCTAAAAAAAGAAAACGGTCTTTTAAACTCTTATCGATTTTTACTTTATCGACCGGCATATAAGCTAAGTAACTCAATGATGAATAACCGGTTCCAAAATCGTCAAGCGAAATTTTAAACCCTAAATGACGCAACTCACTCAACAACGCAATGTTAAAGTCTGAATTCTCAATCAAAACACTTTCGGTGATCTCTATTTCGATAAGATTCGGTGCAATATCATATTTAGCTAGGGTATCTTTAAGATAATCGACAATTTTGCCATCATAAAGCTGTTTGGCAGAAATATTAATTGCCACTGGCTTAATCGCGCCATGATTTGCTTTCCAGTTGCGCAATTGCCGACAAACTTGATCAATGACCTGATGGCCGATTGCTATGATCAGTCCAGAATTTTCTGCGACAGCAATAAATTGCAACGGCGACAGTAGTGAATCTTCTATTCTTAAGAGTGCTTCAAACGATGAAACGTGACCGGTTCTCGAATCTATAATCGGCTGATAAAGCAACTTGAATTTATCTAATTCCAAAGCGTTTTGCAATTCTCTTTCAATTTTAACAGTATAATCAAAATCAGAAATCAAGTTTTCTGTGAAGTAACAAAATCTATTTTTTCCTTGATTTTTAGCTTGATACATGGCAATATCTGACTTTATTAGCAGATCGTCAACATTACTTGAATCGAGCGGATATTTTGCAATGCCGATGCTTACAGTAATTCGATTCTTTATTTTTTCAATGTAATTATTTTCTATCAGTGCATCAAAAAGTAATGCTATATGCGCTTCGATTTTTTCATTGTCACATATCCCTGACAGATGGATCGCAAATTCATCACCACCAATGCGATACACTGTTGTATTCTTGGATAGGACTTCTGTCATGATACAACTCATGTGTTGCAGCACCTTATCACCATAATGATGGCCTTGCGTATCGTTGATATTTTTGAAATTATCAATATCTAGCAGCAGAATTGTTCCGCTCTCTTCTAACTTAATATGATGCATAATATCTTTCGTAAATTTTCTTCTGTTGAATAAATTAGTCAGGTAATCACTATCAGCTAAAAATTCGATATACTCTTTTTGCTGATGGATTTCTTTGTTTTGAGCATTAAGTTGATTAACCATAACGCCTAATTCTTCATTATTTTCTTTTAAAGCCTTCTCTGAATGACTCAAATTCACTGTAATTGCTAACAGTTTATATGCCATAAAACATGACACTAGGGCAATCAGCCAGCCGATCAAAAGAATTAAATAAAACAATACCGATTTGCCATCAAAACCACTTTTAGGAACGGCTTTTACTATCATTGTCGTATCATATAGATTAACGTGATGAAAAATCATATTGTTGTCAGAAAAAGTATCGTCAGTTACTTTATTGGTCCAAATAACACGCTCCAATTTGCTTAGCTCATCAATTTTTGATAATTCAACATAATAATGGTCAGCAAGCTCAATAAGTCCGCTTGACTTTAACGTTTTATCTGAATCAAAAACAATCGAAACTTGGCCAAAATAATTGTTGTTTCGCTCAACAGGGATTCTTACAACAATTCCAACTCCACCCTCAACGAGATTAACTGGCGCTGTTATGATGGCCTTCTGATTAGATTTTGCATAATCAATCCAAGCCTTTTGTTCTTCATTTAAACTTAAATCCACGCCAATGATGCTCTTGTAATCATCAAATGGATAAATGTGTGTGATTTTTGTATCGGTCAAAAACGACATACTCTGAACAACATCACTAGAAGATTCATAAATCCCTTTTGCAAAATAATTAAACTCATTTTGATTAAAATCCGGATTTATTTCAATATATGCGTTTAGTCCTTTGATGGCTGCCATTCTCGATGTGATTACATTTTCTAGATTAATCTTGACATACCTAAAGGTATCTTGCGTTTCTTTGATGTGATTTTGATAGCTTCGATTATATTCAATCGCCGCTGTAAATATAAATAGAGACATCACCAATATGAAGACCATAAATGATATTACAACTCTATTCTTGGAACTCATAAAAGCCACCTCTTTGCACTAAAATCAATTTCATAAATCAACACACTTTATCAAGCACGTTTTGTAACGTGGCAACAGATTGGGGTATGAATACAATAGACATATGCTATGATGACGATTTTTACGGATAATTGCAATCCCATTTCACAAATTTTAGCGGTATCTGACGCTGAAATCAGAAACCGCCTGGCCGTCGGCAGCGGTCAAGACGATCTTAACCGCTTCAATCCGTAGGCTCTCGCCCCGGATCCCGGCGTAGTCGCCGTCCCGCGGCCAGTTGCTGGTATCGTTTTTATCGCAATGCCAGCCCTTATCCTCAACCTGGACGTGATCACACAGCGCCTGACCGCCGTTTCTCCCGGAGCGTCAGCAACCCCAGCACCACCAGGGTCACCGGCCCAAGCAGATCGGGAATGATAATCAGGGCATTGCCGGGGTTGAAATTAGCCAGCGTCAGCAGTTCCCGCAGGTGGATGAGCGCCGCGCCAAAAAAGAACACCACCGAAATGATGATAATCGGCGCCCAGAAGGCCCCCCGGAACTTGACCGCCAGAAACCCGCAGATGCCTATCCCCAGGGAGACATAACCGAGCTCTTTCTGAAAGCCGTTGGAGACCCAGCCAATCTGGGCGGCAATCTCCTCGCTCATCAGGACATGGCCCATAAAGCTGATCGTCATCGCAACCCCCAGAAAAAACAGCTGGTGCAGCAGCAGCGTTTCGGCCAGCAACGCTCCATTGTTGCGCCGGATCAACCAATGAATCAGACCGCTGACCAGCCCCGTTAGAAACAAACCCATAAAAATCATCATGTGCCTCCCCAAATTTATTTACGTTAATGTCACACTACTTTTTACCCACCCGCCACACAAAACCAACCGCCGCTCTGATTGAATAAAAAATTCGATGGTATGAATACAGTAAAGAAGGTGAAAAAAACGACCAATCAGTGGCGGTTAGTCTTTGCTGCCAAAATCAGCGCTGGCAATGGTCATCGCCATGCTTTTAATCTGACTGAGCTGATCCATTTTCAGGGTTGTATCTTCCCTGAAAATGGATTCGGTGATCTCCAGTTCAAAAATGGTAGTCCCCAGGCGGGCACGTGTCTGAACTACAGTATACCCCCGATAACAGCGGATTAACGTTTGTTTTAGTTGCGACGGATCTGATTAGAATGCACTTGTACCATTTTAATTATAATCAGGGCTTTAGAACTACTCATCGCTATCCCAGTATTTGCCATTTTTTGATGTATTCCCCTTTCTTTGCCAAAGAAGATGCCCCTAACATCATGATTATTCATTCCTATGACTTATCTTACCAGTGGACGTCTGGCCAGGATGAAGGGATCCGAACGACAATTTTAGAAAGCTATCCCACCGCAAATATTTATACCGAAAACCTCGATTCTAAACGAATTTCCGAAGCCTATATTATGTCAACCCAAAAAGATGTTTTTGTCGATAAATATGCAAACATCGATTTTGACTTAATGCTAGCAACCGAACTAAATTAGCTGAATTAAAAGCCAACAACATCAGCAATCTCAAAAAATGCAAAAAAAATGATGCGGCGCTTATCGTTTAAGCTTTTCTTTATTCGGCTAAGGTGTCCATGCAATTACTCTTTCACAAGCCTTAAACCCGAAATTCTCAGAACTGTTATTCTAAGAAATAGAAAGCAGCGACATCTCTTCGCTGCTTAATGGTACCGACTAACCCTGTTACCGCTTCAATTTCACTGCGCCTGTTTTTCTTCCCCAGATGCGATTTCTTTACAGATTAGGGTATCAATACAACAGACGAATGCTTTGATCGTTTGTTCCGACAATTCAGCAAAAGGGGTGTCTTATGAAATGGTTTAAAAAAAGTCTGATCCGGCGCATCGGCCTCGTCCTGAGTGCCTTTGTGATTGGTTCAACTTTGCTTTATGGATTATTTTCGGTTCAAATGCTTTATACTTTCTTTGCGGCAAACAGCGAGTCCGCCCTGTTAAAGGATGCCCGTTTGATTGCGACCGAAATTGACAGCACCTTTGAGAAAAATAGTGTCATCGTTGAACAGATGAAAACCAACCAGGACTTCCTTCAGGTGCTCGCCGAAATAAAATCACAATCTGAAAAACGCACCCATCCGCTCTTTTTTCGAGTCACCCAATCACTGCAGGCAATTAAAGCTTCTGATGCGAATCTCAACCTCGCCTTCGTTGCCATCGCCGCGGCCAATGACCTGATCACCTCCGATGCCGCCTTTGATTCGGCACCGGGTTATCAGATGAGCGAACGCGACTGGTTCAAAGAAACCATTGCCGCCGGCCAGACGACCATCACCAAACCCTATATCGATCTTGTCACCCAGGAACTTGTCGTCTCGATTACCACCCCAATTAGCACCGACAAGCAGACCCTCGGCGCCTTGGGTATTGATGTAAGAGTTTCCGATATTTACCAACTGATGAATTCCCATCAGATCGGGAGCAATGGTCAAACCCTGCTGATCAATAAGGACGGTGGTATTTTTTATCGTCCCGAACAGGCGCCCGATGCAAAAATTACGGCCGCCAATCTCGATAGTAGTCTGAACGACTTTGGTAGTGCCATCTTTTCCGGCAACAGCGGGGTGGTCAACGTCGCTAATAAGGGCAACCCCTTTTATCTGGCCTATGTCCCCACTGAAAAAAGCAACTGGATTGTCGCCACGGTCATCCCCAGATCCGAGGTGCTGGCGCCGCTCTACCAGTTTATCGGAATTAACGGGCTGCTCTTTTTATTGCTGGTGGTGATCATTGGGCTGTTTATTCGCAGCCTGACCAGTCTGATCAGTAAACCGCTGGCCACGATCGCTGCCGCGATTGACTCCTTCAGTCACGATGATACGCCGATCAATCTGCCCGCCGGATTCTATGCCCGCGCCGATGAGATTGGTGTCCTCGCCAATTGTCTGCATCAGACAAGCCGCCGGATTCTTGAGAATATTGCCGCCATTGAACAGCATAACACCACCCTCAATCAGGAAATAAAGAACCGCAAGGCAATTCAGATGCAGCTTGAAATGAGCCTTGCGCTCTTGGCTGGTGCCGAAGAAGGGGTCTTTATCCTTGATCAGAACTTTAGCTGTATTTACCATAATGCCGCCTGTCCGCAGATTGTCGGCCTTGCCGATGCCGACGTCGTCAATATCAACCTGCGCGAAAGCCATCTGCTAATCGACGAAAACGTCATTGCCCAATTGGCCAGCCACGAGCGCTTTAGCGGCGAAATTAGCCATACCCCTGCCGGTGCCAGCGCTTTGACACTATTTCTTAAAATCAGTCAGGTGATGACCGCTGAAGGTTGCTATTACATCGGCAATATCAGCGATTTAACGCTTAAAAAGCAAATTGAAAAGAAGCTCAATGATTTAAAATATGTGGATCCCTTAACCGGGCTCCCTAACCGACTTTTTCTTGATCAAGAGGCCACCGCTTTAATCGCAGCTGATAAAAGTCAGACCGCCAGTCATGCCCTGATTCTCATTAATATTGCCGATTTTCGCATTATCAACGAGGCCCACGGCTTCGATTTTGGTAATGCGATCATCATCGAACTGGCCGAACGGCTTTCCAAAAGCGTCTCCAGCCAGGATTTTCTGGCGCGCCTGAATAACGATGAATTCGGGATCTTTAAAACCCAGCTCCAGTCGCCGGAACAGCTCTATCTCGAGACGCTGGCATTGTCAAAGGATCTGAGTGCTGATCTATTCATTAATAATCAAAGCTTTATCATTGAAACCAATATCGGCATCAGCCTCTACCCCAGCGATGCCAGCAGTTACCTGCGACTTTTTAAAACCGCCACCACAGCGCTTAACAATGTCATTGAGGATCAATTCAGTAGCTTAGCCTTTTATAACCAGCATATTAACAACCTGTCACTCCATAAATATGAAATCCAGCAGCAGCTGCGCAATGCCCTCGTCAACAATGAATTCCGGCTTTATTATCAGCCGCAGTTCGATATCCGCGACCATCGCATCGTCGGCATTGAAGCACTAATTCGCTGGTTCAGTCCGCGCGGGATGATCCCACCCGACCACTTTATTGCCATTGCCGAAGAATCCAATCTGATTCTGCCAATTGGTGAATGGGTGCTGTTGAGCGCCGGCCATTTTGGCAAACGGCTCTACGATTTGGGTTATCCCATTCCGATCGCCATCAACCTGACCAAGCTACAGTTTAAACTGCCTTATATCAAGGACATTATCACCGCAATGCTTCAGCAAACCGGCCTGCCGGCTGAGCTGCTAGAGCTGGAAATCACTGAACGGACGCTGATGGATAATGAGAAAGAATGTGAAGAAGTCTTGACCACCTTCAATAAGGCCAAAATCCCGGTTGCCATTGATGATTTTGGAACTGGTTATTCGTCGCTTTCCTACCTCAAGAAATTTACCGTTGATAAAATAAAGATTGACCGCGCCTTCATCAAAGATATTCCCGACCATGACGACGGCGCAATTGCCAAGGTGATCATCGAACTGGCCGAAAACTTCAATCTGCAGGTCATTGCCGAAGGTGTCGAAACCGCCGAACAGATCGCATTTCTCAAAAAAAACCAATGTCACCTGGCACAGGGTTATTACTACGCCAAACCGCTGAGCGAGGAAGAACTGCTGGTCTTTTTAAAAACCGCTAAAATCGGAACGGCGGCGACCAGCCCCTTGCCAAAAATAAAATAGCAAAAGGTCACCCCCCTGATAAAACAGCGCGACAGTTTGTCGCGGCTGTCGATTAAAAACCGACTCGGATTTACATGTAATGCCGGGAAATTGCAGTAATTTTATGGGCTGGCAGACAGACTAGCCCATTGTTTTTTTTACACTGGTTGAGCAATTCATGCTCAATTTTGGGGGCTTGCATTGGCTGATAAAAATAATAGCCCTGAATTTCTTCGCAACCGTGCTGTTTTAGAAAATGCAGCTGTCGTTGGTTCTCGACCCCTTCAGCAATGGTGCTGCAGCCGAGTTTAATGCCTAAGACAATGGTCGAAACAATAATCGCTTCGTCCTTGGCATTGTTGCCAATCCCATCAGTTCCGCACCAGTCATAAAATAATAACTAAAACAGCTAAAGTAGATTGCGGCAAACCAATTCATATCGACATCCTTTCAATCCCCGACTAGCAGAAAAAGTTTAGTCCCGGTGTTGATGTTAACTGAAATATACCCGAACCGCCACCTAGTAAACAATTTTTTACTTAATCGGTTGCCCAGATTCCACAAAATCAAGATTTCCCCATTTACACCATCCCCCGAAACGGTTATACTACACTAAGTAACACTTTCTTGTTACCGCCAGGCCAATTGGCATTGTTCCAAAGGAATATGCCCTTTAGCGCTCCTAAAACTTTATTGTATCCTGAAGGAGGATTTCTGATGTCTCTTATCACAAACATGATCCAAACATATAACCACGTTTATCAAGTCGAAAAAGATTACCCGCTGGAATTCATTATCACCACCGATCTCTATGCCGAGCGACTAAAACTGGCCAACAGCAAATGCGATCAGGCGATTGTTAAAGCCTCTAAACAAGACCTGGATGACCGCCTCAAGCTGCTGGTGATGCCGGATGACCAGGATCGCCATTTCTACCTGCTACTCCATGAAGATCTTTTTGATCAGAGCCAGCAATACGGTCAGGCGATTGCCTATGAATACACCCGGCTGATTGACTTTGCCGAGATTCAGGAAAAATACGGGGTTGCCAATTTACGGGCCGCCCATTTCCCCGATTCGGCCTGTTTTTTATTCTTGGCTGAAGTACGCGCCTGGTTTCGCAGCTTTTACCTCTATTACAACCTGACCAGCGCTGAAAACAAGGCGGTTCTGACTTCTTATCTCTGTGGCACCGTCCCGGATTATGAAAACCTGCTGTCCTTTGATCTGACCACTCATATGCAGGCGCTGGCCGAGTTTTATGGCCAGGCGCTGGCAATCGGTGCCTATGTCAATTTTGATGTCAGTCTACCCGACTATTTAAAACGTCATCATGTCCATGAACTACTGACGGCTGTCCATGACAATATTGGCAATATCAGCATTTTTGAAAATTACGAGACGATTAATCAGGCTTATCAGGATTTTATCCTGTATAAGTCCAAAGAAACCGAGCCCCATATTCACAGCCATAACTGTAACCATATCCACCACGATTTTTAAATCTTTGGATGTTGCTGGTGGCGGCCGACAGCCGCGCTTCGGGCACTTTGGAATCTGCGAAAAGGGTTGAATTTATCCCGCCAACACAGTACAATTAACGTATACTTCTTAGGTATTGCTAAACTACCGTACCGATCAATGACCAAGGGGTCAGACCCTTGTTAATCTGTTGTTCGCTGCGGGATCGAACAGGCGTTGCCGTGTTCGCCCCGATGCGGAGGGTCTGACCCCTTGGTCACAACATGATGTAACAATTGTCGGTACTAACTTAGCTTTTTGACCATCTGACGATAAAAAACACCGTCACAATAACACACCCTAAAAATCGCAACAATTCTGGAGAAAAAATTGGAAATAGCAAGACACAATAACAACGCTGCCGGAGCAGTATTTGACATTCATGAAATCATTTCAAAAAAAAGCCTGGTGGCCTATTTTCAGCCGATTATGTCGGTCACCGGCAAAAAAACCCTCGGTCTGGAGGGGCTGATCCGGGGGATCGCTCCCGGTTCTGATCAACTGATCCCGCCCAAGCAGCTTTTTGAGGCCGCCGCTGTGGCGGGGCTGACCACCCCGCTTGATCGCGCCTGCCGCGACGCCGTTCTAGAAGGCTTTGTTGATTATCATCACGCCAATCCCGATCTGCTGCTCTTTTTAAACCTCGATACAGCCATTATCGATGAGGTTGGCGGCTCTAATTATCTCTGTGATCAGGTTTGCCGCAGTGGTATCAGTCCCAAGAATATCGTCATCGAGATCAACGAGTCCAAGGCGCTCGATAGCGTGCGTCTTTTGGAATTTGTTGACACCTATAAGAATAAGGGCTTTCTGATTGCCCTGGATGATGTCGGCGCCGGTTTTTCCAATATGGATCGGGTTGCTGGCTTAAAACCGGACATCGTCAAAATCGACCGCTCGATTATCGCCGATATCGATCGCATTTATCACAAGCAGGAGGTCTTTAAGTCGCTGGTCAATCTGACCAATAAGATTGGCGCCCTGATTGTCGCCGAAGGGGTCGAAAGCCGCGCCGAAGCGATCCAGGTCTTAAAACTGGGCTGCCAGGTGATCCAGGGCTTCTATTTTGCCAGACCCAGCGACAGTTTTGTCCTCAAAGCCGAGCTGATTGTCAAAACCGCCGAGGTCGTCGATGCCTTCAAGGCCCTGCTGCTGCAGGAGCTTGAGGATTATAATCAAAAATGCCTAGCCTACACCCAAACTGTTAATGGGATGATCAAAGCGCTGGCGGTGGTCGATCACCCCGACGAGTTTGACGGCCAACTCCACCACTGCCTGCTCCAGACCGATGCGGTCGATTGCGCCTACGTGCTCGACGAAGCCGGAATCCAATGCAGCGACACCATCGGCGCCAAAAACATCGGTGCCTGCGAAAAACTGGTCTTTCACTCGGCCAAGATGGGCGTCGATCATTCGATTAAAAACTTCTATTATAATCTAATCAAACGCCGGCAGGACACCTATATTTCTGAACCCTATGTATCGATGGCCACCGGCAGCCTCTGCATCACCTATTCGCGGGTCTTCCGGCTAGCCGCCAAAAAATACATCCTCTGCGTCGATTTCCTAGAAGCTCCCCTTCCGGTTGGCTAAATGGTAAAAAAAAGATGAACCCACGCTCATCAATCAAATATCGAAGCAACTAACTTAGTACCGAAAATGACCGAGGGGTCAGACCCTTGTTAATCTGTTGTTCGCTGCAGAATCGGACAGGTAACCTGTCCGCTCTGATGCGGACAACATGATGTAACAAGGGTCTGCCCCCTGGTCATTGGTCGGTACGGTAGCCTACCGATAACCCAAAAGATGAACCCGCGGGTTCATCTTTTTTATGCCGTCAAAATTTACTGCGCTTATACTGGCTGAAATCGACCTTGGCCAGGTTGGGCTGTCCGGTTAGTTCATCGAAATACTGATAGGCCGTTTTGTCGGTAAAGCTGCCATCGGCAAAGAGGATGTTTTTCTTCATTTTTAGCTGTAGCTCATAGAGGGTTCGCATCAGTTCCTCACTCTCATCTTCCGCCATCATAAATTTCACTCCATATTCAAAAAGATTGTCTTCCGCTTCCTGACTCCACACCGGGCTGCCGATGGCCGAGAGCTCCTTGCCCAGCAGTATGGTCTTAAATTTCAGGGTAAAGTCCCGTTCCAGGGGAAACTGGATGTTGGAAACAAAGCATAACCCGGATTTCGAGTAACAGGGTCTGCAGGCCGCAAAAATACAGCATTCCCCGTTTTTTTTCTGTCACTACCTTTGCCAACGAGCAGGACGAGCAGCAGCGCATCCAATTAGTCGGTGAAGACCAAGCCGACGCCACCGCCAACCTGATCAACTGGGGCTCGCCGCTGGGCCGCGCGTTACTCGGTGCCCAGGTCGGCGACGAAGTGCTGTGGAAGCGCCCCGTCGGTGACCAGTTGATCGAAGTGCTGGTGATCGAACCCGAGGCCTAGACGATGCCTTGCGCGAGCATCGCATCGGCGACTTTGACGAAGCCCGCGATGTTCGCGCCCTTCACATAGTTGATCCGACCGTTTTCCTCGCCGTAATGCACGCAGGCATGGTGGATCGACTGCATGATGTTGTGCAGCTTGCTGTCCACTTCACCGGCAGTCCAC
>NZ_CAKMJU010000134.1:0-22320 GCF_927416815.1 uncultured Acetobacterium sp.
AATGATGCTTTCTTCGATGATGAGGATCTCTTCATCTTCTGATCTTTTTTCATTCGTTTGAAGGCTTGTTTGTTATACCCTTTTTTCCTTTTGGGCGTTTATTTTATTTTTTCTTGTTTTGCGTAATTTCCTATTAAACAAAAAAACAGAAGGCTTACGCCTTCTGCTCTGTTATTAACCTGAGAGTTTCCTTCCATTTCGGAAGTTGCCCCTTCGGTGCTACGCTTTCCAGAGTTATGTCCGGTTACGGTCCCCTTTACCTGAGATCATCACTGATATGAGCTATTCTATCAATTTAATCCTTCGGTGCTGCACTTAAGCAGACTCTCCCGTAGCCATCATCCATTCGCAACTATTTTATTGTCTTTGGTGCATTTCATCTCGTTTAAATATTTCACATTTATATTTTCTTGTGTTTATGTGAGTATAACCCTTTCCAATGGGAATTGTCAACTACCGGATCTGTTTTATTAAGAATATTTACCTTATTCGCGATTTTTTAATACTTCAGCATGGCTTATTCTATTAAGCCGCTGCAAGAGTAATGTATTAATGACTAGATATAAAAATAAAATCACCCCGTAGACCCCGGCATAGAGCCACCAGGGAAAGCTTAAGTTAAAGCCCAAAGCCACATTTGAAACCAGGATCGGGTAGACTTGATCCATCATCCATTTGGCCAGGGGAATGCTGATCACTGCACCCACTGCAATGACGTAGAAATTACCGTTTATATAAAGCTTTCTGAGTTCCTTAGCCCGATAGCCGAAGATCTTCATTAGGGCAATCGCAAAACTGGAACGATCAACCATCACCTGCATCATCAGATACATCACCACCGCCAGCAGGATCAGAGCTACTGTCACCATCGTAATAATCAAAGCGGTCATCTGGCTAATAAAAACATCGGCACCCTTGATAATATCTTCCCTGGTGGTAACATTAGTTAGTCGACCGGTTTCCAGATTTAACGGCTGATCGGAAAAGACAATGTTATAATAATCGTCAGTTTCACCAAAATACGCGCGCATATCTGCCAAATTCATAAAAACAAAGAGCCCTGATGCGTAGGCTGTCACCCCGTCAACCGTAAAGGCTGCCAATTTTTCATCGTCCTCATCATTTAACACCAGCACATCTCCGACTTCTAGGTCAAATTTCCTGGCCACTGCCGAAGAAATGATAACCTTATTTTGTCCCTTTGTAACCGCGGCATCAAAATAGGGGTTACTCACATCTATTCCCAATAGTGTCACATCCAGGTTATAGCCAAAGACTTCTTTTTTCAGAGTTTTGCCAAAGGCGGCCACCCCGCCCGCTGGCACCGCTTCGGTGGGATACTTATAGCTATACATGTATTCGAAGCGGGTATCGGCTTTGTTCTCAATGCTGACGTGGCTACAGATCGCATAGCAGTTTAGTCCTAACATCATGATCAACAAGGCGATAAACAGACCAAAAACAACCGTCAGGCTGGTCCTGGCCTCCCTGATCATCTGCCGGATTTGAAAACGCCGGACAAAGCCAAAGCGTTTTAGGGTGATCGTCGCTGCCCGCTGATCGTTTTCCCGATTGGACAACAGATCCAGGACATTTTGGGAAAGTTTTTTGCGAATCACCAGGGCGTTGACAATAGCGGCCACAACCACCGGCATCACGATCCCGTAGACTAACAGTGGTAGCGAATAAACCGTGGCCAGGTTGGGAACCGAAAAATAATTTAGCGACTCAGTCATTTGCAGATTAACCCCCCATTGACTGTAGCCGATGGCCGTCCCGATCACGCCACCTAAAAAAGCAATGCTTACTGGCAATGTGAGATAGTGTCGCATCAGGTCTTTTTTGGTCACCCCCAAGGCATAAAGAGCCCCGATAACCGGCCGCTCCCGATCAATCGAATGAATTACAAAAACAGAGATCATATAGGTAAATAGCATCATCACTATGACCCCGGCAATCAGCCCGGCAATTTTATTGATCACCTGATCATCGGCCGAGGCCGCTATTCGGGGGTTATTTGCAGCTGTCAAAAAAGTTGTCAGGTTACTCAGATCATTCTTAAAATAAGTATCTGTCAGTGTGTCGGTCTTTTGCTGCAATTCACGAATCCCGTCTGACATCTCGAGGGCACCCCCGGCAGCCTGGTCCACCCCATTAGTATAGTCCCATAAGCCGTCCTGATAGTTGGCCATTCCCTGCCGCGTTGCCGCCGAAGCTGTGCCCGTTGCTGCCGCCATGGCAGTGATCGTCTCGGCCATGGTATCGGTCGCCCTTAACAGCTCACCACCAGCATCACTCAGTTCCGATAATCCTGCTTCCAGATCCTGGGAGCTATCTAGCAACTCCTGAATACCATCCTTAAGATCATCCTTTCTCCCGCCGGTGCGGCTCCAGTAGTCCTGAAAATAGGGATCGTCAACCGTACTGGGCGCAAAGTTAAAAGCCTTTAGCCGTTCTTTTAAGGAGTCATCATCGGTGACGCCGTTTAAGCGATAAGCGTAAGTGAAGCTTTCTGATTTGATGGCCGATCCTTCTGCCTTCATCATTTCATAATCCGCTGCTACTACAAGCCCATATCCAAAGCTTTCACTTTCTACAACACTGTCAGACAGCTCCTGAAAAACAGCATCATAATCGGGCAAGCTACCGATTCCGGTGATGCTAAAACGATGTCCGGCTATGGTGATTTGTCCGCCCGGTATTAGCTGATGTTTTTTTGCATAGTGTTTTTCCAGAAATATTTCGCCTGCTGTTACCGGCATTCTACCGTCGTCAATCGCGGCCAGATTAACTGCTTCCCGATTCTTAAAAAGCCGTACCAGGCTGTTATTTTGACCCTGATAATCAAGATAAAACTGTTTTTCCAGGGTAATCCCCGACTCCGTCAAGTTGTTTTCTTCTATTTCCGTCAGCGGAACAAATACTGAAAACTGGCCATCTTCGAGATGAAGCATCTGGTTTTTTTGGGCTACCCCGGTAATGACGGTATCAGCCGCCCCGACAAAACTGACCACCAGATACATCCCCAACACAATCAAAAAACCCGGTGCCAGATAATAAAAAAGGTTTGCTTTTAAATCGCGAAGTATCCGTCTTCTCAGTATCTTTTGTATCTTTTGTATCTTTTGTATCTTTTGCATCTTACAATTCCTCCAAATGTGCCGCCGGAATCCGTTGTTGGTTTTGATAAGCATCCGAAATCGTGCCGTCCTTAATGGTAATGACCCGATCAACCATCTCTTTAATGGCATTATTATGGGTGATGATGATCATTGTCGTCCCAAAGGTCTGATTGATTTTTTCCATCAGGATTAGAATATCTTTTGCCGTCTTGGAATCTAGTGCTCCGGTGGGCTCATCGCACAGCAACAGTTTTGGGTTTTTAACCAAAGCTCTGGCAATCGCACAACGCTGCTGCTGGCCACCAGACAACTGGGCAGGAAATTTGTTTTGATGTTCGGTTAAGCCCAAGACCTCAAAAAGCATTGCTATTTCCATCGGTTCTGGCGATAAGTAACTGCAAACCTCGACGTTTTCCTTAACGGTCAAATTCGGTACCAGATTATAGAATTGAAAGATAAAGCCCAGATAATCGCGGCGGTAATCAGACAAGGCATCCGGTTTTAGTCCGACAATTTCTTTACCATCGACCGTCACACCACCACTGTCTGGTGTATCTAAGCCCCCGATACAATTAAGCAGGGTCGATTTACCTGAACCACTGGCTCCCTGGATTACACACATTTCGCCTTTTGCGACCGTTGTGGTAATCCCCTTAAGCACCTCCACATAACTGCCGTTTTCACCAAAGCTTTTCTTTAAATTTCTTATCTCCAGAAACATATTACTTCCCTCTTTTCTTTCTTAGTTCTTTTTTAGCTCATTCTCGCTCTAACATAACACTGTTATGTTAGGCTTAAAATTTTTTATTTCTTTAATCATGCTCACTTTAGCTTTTACCCAGCCATTGATCCTGGCGAAAGATTTCTACTAAAGGAAGCAGCGGTAGATCCTAGCTGTCTTATTTTGTCATTTGTTTGCAGGTGTAAACAAACCAACCCAACCGCCAATCATATATTTGATAACCTGTTGCACATGCACCTCTGCTGCTTCTTCTGATACCTCATGGGTCAAAATATGAATAAAAGCATCAATCAGCATATGGGCGATCCAATGGATCAGATAATCAGCCACCGGCTCGGCACCAAAGCTTTTTTCTAAATTATCGGCCATCCGCCGGAAATGTTTTTCAGTGATCATCACAAAACCGCCGGTGATCTCCTGATAGCGCGAGCCCTGGCTTTTTGTCAGCAGCATCATGAATTCATCGCGATGCAAGTAGAGGCAACGAACGATTTCAATGGCCGCTTCAACATCGTGATCCATATCATTTTCGATCAAAAGGCCGGCATCAATCTGAGCCTGCTCTTCGGCGTAGTGTCGATCCATCACTGCATGGAGTTTTTTTATCGGTTCGGCTACCAATGCGCCATACAAGTCTTCCTTATCTTCAAAGAAAAAATACAGAGCCCCGGTGGTAACCCCGGCATTTTTGCAAATATTGCGCAGCGATGCCGAGAGATAGCCTTTTTCGATAAATTCTTTTTTGGCGCTGACTAGCAGCTTTTCTTTGGTTTCTTTATTGTCTTTCAATTGATTTCCCCGCTTTATCATTGCATTGTCGATATTGATAACCACAATTTCCTCATCTGATAGCACTAAGCTTTTCGACTACCACAGTTCTTTAGATAACACTGTTATGTTATCCTTTTTTAAAAAAATTGTCAAGTTACTTTTATTAATACCTGCAACTTTACTTTTATTAATACCTGCAACTTTTTCATTAATCAGAATCTCTTCATCGCTATTTTTCATAAATAATTGCCACTCCATTCGCGAACAGCGTTTTTTACTCGTCAATTGATATTTTGTCCGACCTAATAATCTGTTAGAATAAACTACATTTTGAGATCGACCAGATCAGCTTATTCATTCACCAGAAATTACTGATGCAATTAATCCGCATTCAAACCATTAAAAAAGGAGCAACAATGAAAAAATTTCTATTCGTCTTACTGGCATTCAGCCTGATTATTCCAATTGATTCTGTGTTTGCCCAGGTCGATACCGAAACCATCGCGGTTCTTTCCCGGGGCCATATTCAAGATCTGGGTGATTACCCAACCGATGGCTCTTTCGTTACGAGCCCTAATCGGATTGGTACCGTTGGCCAAAGCAAACGGATTGAGGGCTTTGAATTAAAGCCTACCAACACGCTGCCCGCAGATATTGAGCTGCGCTACAATGTCCATGTCCAGAACATCGGCTGGCTCTATGATGAGACCGATCCAACCACCTGGGCCAAAAATGGTGACTATGCCGGCACCCGCGGCGATGGGCTGCGAATCGAAGCGATTAAAATCGTCCTGCTTGATGCCACCGGTAATAAGGCCACCGGCTATCATGTCCACTATCAGGGACACGTTCAGGATGTGGGGGATCTGCCCGCGGATTCATCCGCATGGGTTGTCGACGGCGAACAGCTTGGTACCGTGGGCAGCTCCCTGCGACTGGAAGCTTTGAAACTGGAAATTGTTAAAGATGCCTCGATGGATACCGATTTAAGTGCCTACTCGGCCCTGCTTAAACAAACAGATGGCTTGAGTGAGTCTGATTATACCAAAACCTCCTGGGCCAATCTGCAGACGGTTCTAAAGAGTCACGTCGTTACCGACAAAAACACAGCGGCAGAGGTGGCTGGAGCTGTCAAAGCCATTGAAGCAGCGATCCAACAGCTTGAAAAATTAAGCACATCCACAGTCTACGATAAAGCCGGCACCTATGGCCCAACCAGCGGCTCGGAAACCATCAGCCAGGACGTAATCATCACCGCTACCGAAGTCACGCTTCAGAACCTGACCATTGAAGGCAACCTGATTATTGATGAAGCGGTTGGTGACGGCGATGTCACCCTGAATAACGTCACTGTCTCCGGCGAGCTGCGGGTTCGCGGCGGCGGCAAAAACAGTATCCACATTAACGGTGGCGATTATCAGAACATCCTGGTAGAGAAAACCCCCACCGGCGTCGTACGGATTGTGGTCGCTGGACTTGATGGGATTCCATTTGTTTTAAGCGAAGACGCCGCTGGTCAAGAAGTGATTCTAGAAGGTAATTTTGATTCGGTAACTGTAAATGCCCCGGATGCCGTGGTTAAAACCGACAAACAGACAAGCATTAAGCAGCTCAATATCGCGCCGGAAGCCAAAAACAGCACGGTAAATCTGGGCAGCCAGACAACCGTCACCGACCTTTCTGTAAAGGCTCCCGTCAAAGTAACCGGGACGGGCACCGTCAGCAAAGCTGAAATTGCTTCAAACAATGTCAGCTTTGAAAAAGCACCCGGGAACTATACTGTCGATCCCGAAGTCGTTATTCCCCCAGTAATTCCAAAACCAACACCGCAACCACAACCCGGCGGCGATAGCGGTGGCGGTTATACACCACCGAGTAAAATTAGTCTGAGTGTGACCACGGCACCAACGGTTACCCTGACTAAAACCTATGACGGTACCACGGCTACCGATGTGGCGAGCAAGGTTCTTGATGCTACGGCGGTTACCGGAATTATCTCTGACGATAACGTAACCGTAAGTGCTACCGCCACTTATGACAATAAAAACGTCGGCAACAACAAAGATATTACCGTCACCTACAGCCTCTCCGGTACCAATGCCAATAAGTACAATCCGCCAGCCGCCACGACCATAAAGGGTGAGATTACGCAAAAACCTCTGAGTAGTGCGACGACAACCGCCATCGCAAAGGAATTTGACGGAACCACAACGCTTAACACCGTGATTACCGAAGCCCTTGGCCAGGTAAACGCCGATACGCTGACGATCACCCGGACCGCTACCTATCAGAACAGTAGCGGTAAAACGGATGCGATTGAAGTAGGGACTGATAAACCGGTGACCTGCAGCTATAAGCTGTCGGGAACCGACGCTGGCAATTACAGCGCCCCGGCGGAACACCCGGGCACCGGGACCATTACCAAAAAAAACCTGACGGTCTCCGCCGCCAGCCTGAATATCAATAAAAGCAAAACCTATGATGGTACCACCGACGTGTATGATAACGATGGTAAGACCATTGCCACCGGCAATAACGTGATGAGTGTGGCAACCGGTGTAGCAGCCGACCCCAATATTAATGTCACGGTCACCGCTGTCTATGATAATCAAAATGCCGGCAGCAACAACAGAAGCATCACGGTTAGCTATACAATTGACAGCAACCCTGCTAATAAACGCTACCAGATCGCAGCGATGGAAACATTAAGCGGCAGTATTACCGCACGACCATTGACGATAGTAGCTCCCACCCCGGTGGCCAAAGCTTATGACGGCAGCGCCGATGTCTTTACGGCGGCCAATAATACGAATAAAATTTATAATCTGCCTGTAATACCCGGCAATACTGCAGCGGGTGATGCCGACAAGGTGACTGTTAAAGCGACCGCCACTTATGATGCCGGCAAGGATGTTGGCACCAATAAAAAGATAACCATTCGCTACACCCTTTCCGGCGATGCTGCCGGGAATTACCAACCCCTGCCGGATGATTACAGCAAAAAAGCTGATATTACCCCGCTGACGCTAAATACCGGAAGCGTGACAGAAAAAACAAAGGAATATGATGGCACCAGTACCGCAACAAAACTTAAAATACCATTAAGTTGCAGCAATAATAACGGTGTGTTTCAGGACGAAGCCGGCAAAACACTTTCGTCCAAAATAGTAGCAGACTATTACACTGACAATGAGTGTAAAACTAAATGCAGTCAAGTTGGAGACAATCTTTACATCAAATATACCATCAGCCTGGATGGTGCTTCAGCCGGCAATTATGTTTTTGAGGGGGGCGAAAAAACCCTGACCGCTACCACCAACGGCGGCAGTATTACCCCAAAAACCTTGACCATCGCCCCACCGACTATCAAGACCTCCCGCCCCTATGACGGAACCAGTAAGGTTTATGATCCAGATGGTAAGGAAATATCATCATATGCGGTCGCTGCTTCCCAAATCAGCGGGCTTGCTGTAGGTGAAAGCGTAGCTGTGACGGCTAATCTTTCATCCAATGATAAAGATGCCGGCGAGCAAACTGTCACCATCAGCTACTCCACCAGTGACAATAGCGGTAACTATCTGATTGCCAATCAGACCATCACAGTTACCATCACCCCGCTGCAACTGACTTTCGACACTAGCAAGCTGCCGGCCATCGCCGAAACGCGAAAGTATGACGCCACCACCGATGTTTATCTGGCAAATAGCACAACCAAGTTATCCGATTATCCCCTGGCTGCTGATGCCGTCAGCGGCTTGATCAATAACGATGCCGTGACCGTAAAAGCCACCGCCAGCTACGATAATAAGAATATCAGCAGTGACGGCAGTGCCAAACCCGTGACCATCCACTTTACCCTTGACGGCGAGGCCGCTAAAAACTACCTGGCCCCGGATCCCGATACCTCGAAAACGGCGGCGATTACACCAAGAATCCTGGGTTATGCCAATGTCACTTTGGTCACCATGAAAAAAGCCGATGGCAGCAGCAGCGTCACGTTCATAAGCACTCCCAAAGCTGATTCGACAAAGGCTAATAGTATGGATGGTGTTGCCTATATTGACGGCATTGAAAGCAAAGGACAGGAAGATGTACATCTGGAAACCTACAGCGCTGACTATTACGATAGCAGTAACAACAAAACCAGTACCGCGGGCAGTGATTACACCATTAAACTAAGCGGCAGCTTAACCGGCAACCATGCCAGCAATTACCTTATGACCGATTATACTTATTCACAAAAAGGTCAGATTCTGGCTGCCAATGCGGTTATCTCCACCCCTTACAATAACACCGCCTGGACTCCAGCCGGCACCCTGACCCCGCCATCTGGCGTTTCTGATTTTAAACTCTTTTATGCCAAGCAAGCGGGGACTACAACGACCTTTTACGGCTATGATAGTAATGGAAAAATCTACTCTTCAACCGACTTAAGCACCTGGACAAACGGTACTCTGGTGACATTGGACGGCAGCAAAGCGCTGATTGGTATCGATAGTTCCGGCTATCCCTTAGCCATTGCCACCACCCCTGACACTGATCAAGCCGGTAATACGACCCACTCCGTTTATACCTGGAGTGGCAACCGTTGGAATTCTTACGATAGCTTACCAAATATCATACCAGGCCCAATCAACCCGACTTTTTATACCGATGCCAACTTAGTAGACTATCTGATTTATCAGGACAATAACAACAATGTGACTATGCAAGAATTTTTTGAATACCAAAAAAACCAAATCGGCTCTAACTCAAGCCTGTCCCTCCCCAGCAGCTTTACCAACTCCCTGCTGGTCTATAACGGCAGCGGCCTGACACTTTACGCTTACTAAAACGCCTATAGCCAACCCGGTCGTGGATTGCCTCGGCTAACCAAAAACTCAAAGACCCCTGATTCATCCTGAATCAGGGGTCTCTTGACACACTTTTACGGCTTGCCACGATGCTTTACCACATCACCGATCAGCCATACTGATCAGCTTTCACCTTAAACCGCAACACCGTTTTTAATTTATCCGTCTCGGTCCGCCGGGGATCGGACAGATAAATCTCCCGATGGGTTTTGTCGCTACGCCGATAGCCATGGTCACTGCAAAAGGCTTCCATCTGGGCAAAGCTGGCCAGCTCATCATCATAGCTGCCCAGATGCAGCATCTGACAGCAGATTCCTTCTTCCAATTCTTCCAGCCGAATCTGATCGAGCCAAGCATTGGGCTTTTTCTTTTTGACTTCCGTGATAAACCGGGCGGCCAGTTCAGCGGTCAGAAAATCCGGCTGTCGGATCATCACGGTATAGGCATAATTGCTTTTATCGGCGCTGGTTTTGGCCGTGTCGACCAGATCCCAGACTCCTTCCAGGGGAAAAACGGTATAGTCGTAATAGCCGTCAGGAATCATTTTACTCTTATAGGACATTTTTACCGCATAGCTGAAGCTGTACAGCGCCGTCACCGCCTCCGCAAACGCTTCCCCATTGGGATCGCCGTTACCGTCTAACATGGCAAAGGACATCGGCGGCACTGCTATCATTGCGGGCTGCTTTTGGGGCAGGTATAAGCTCTTAAATTGCTTTTTATAATCGACTTTGTCCATCGCCTGTTTCTCCTTTGATTTTTCTCTTAATTTCTCTCTTGATTTCTCCCTTAATTCAGTGAAATATAGACATGAATTTCGGCATTGGCCATGTCCTCCCCGGGTTGATATTCCTCAAAGTCGCTGCCAAATCTGCGGTCAAGCTTCATATCCCAAAGCTTCATCCAGAAGTCGCCGACGGCCTTCTGCACATCGCCATGGATAATGAATTTTGCGTAGTTACCGGCAGCAATCGTTACTGTCTCAACCAGCTCTGGTTGCGAAACCGTAGCATCAACTTCACAGCCAACCACCACGTCATAGTCACCGGCCGCACCATTTTCATAATTGGTATAAAGGCCAATGCACTTCTCATTTTTTCTGCCGGCCAGGGAGGCTTCAATTCCATCCCCGTAAAAACGTTGCCAGGTCGCCCCAATTTTTTCGCCCATTTGGGTATCAGTATTGCTCGTTTGAATTTTAAGGCCTGCTAACTTTTTTTCTTCTAGTTGTACCAGTTCATAATCCATTTGTGTATACCTCTTTTCTATCTTTTTGATAAATCCAGTATACACCGTTTAACCTGACACCTAATGTCATATTAAAGATATTTTCTTAAACTGTTCTCCAATTTTTTCTTAATCGCCTCCCGTAGCCACTGGGGTTCTAACACCTCGGTGGCATCGCCATAGGAAAGAATATATCCTTGCACCCAGTCATCCTCGGGCAAGTAGCTCACTACCAAAAATGACCCGTCTTGATGTTTAGTGATTGAAGCCGGGTCGAATTCATCGTAGATCCGATAAGCCATGGCAGCGTCTATTTTTAGGATTAACCTAATTTGAGAACCGCCTATTTCCGGTTTTTCGAAAACAGGGCCTTCTGGCAGGGTCCGAAAAAAGTCCTCTGATAACTGCCTGAGCTGCCTAATCCGACTGACCTTAAAAAAACGCAGCGCCTCTTTACTTAGACAAAATCCATAAACATACCAGGACTGCCCCTTAAACATGAGCTTTAACGGCTCAATGGTGCGCTCGGTCTTTTGGCCGCTCGCACTGAAGTAGTCAAAGGCAATCTTATTTTTCCCAAGAATGGCATTTTTTAAATCATTGAATTTTTCCCGCTCATCGATACCGCCGCCCCAATGGGAAAAGTCTACCTCAATCCAATCGGCATCCTTTTTTTTAAATAGGGTTGCCAGTTTTCTAAGCACCGGATCTACCTCCGGTCCGTTTAGTACATTCATCCCCTGCAGGGACGCCAGCAGATTGACTTGTTCCTTTTCAGAAAGCAGCGATTTTTTAATCACGTAATTATCAAGCAGCCGAATCCCCCCGCCCTTTCCTTTTTCGGCATAAACGGGAATCCCAGCGGCACCTAAGGCTTCAACATCCCGGTAAATGGTTCGCTGAGATACTTCAAAATAGTCGGCCAATTCTCTGGCGGTTACCTTTTTCTTTTCAAACAGAATATAGACCATTTCCAGCAATCGATTGATCTGCATTGCCCTCATCCTTTGTTATTTTTTCTTCTATTTTAACACAAATTTACCGCAAATTGCACTTCCGTAAAAGATCACAAAATGTTTGCATTCACCCAACATTTGCCATCTTTTCGTCGCCCGTCATCTTTTCCTCTCTGGCAATGCAACCATCAATGCTGCACACTGAGCAATCGCAATAATTATGGAAATCGTCGAAGAGAATCCCAGAAGAACTGTATACTGGACGCATAAGATAGCCTTTGCCCATCTCAAGTCCGATCTTCTGTGAGGTGCTGCCAAAGCTGTCAAAAATAGCCTTGCTATCCTGAATCGCCCAATCCTGGATCAGACCGGGATTCGCTATTCCTACCTGCTTAAGATGATAGTCTTCCCGAATTGCTGCTTTTAAATGCTTCATAGCACCATACATGATTGACAACTTTAGTGACTGCAAGAAATAATGCTCAATATGGTGGAGATTTGTTGGCATTTCACCGATTGTTAGCAAATATAAAAGAACCTGTTCGTGGTCTTTTAATAAATAATGAAGCGTTTTACTCTTATACTTGATCCCATCCATTATGACTAAATATTTTGAGAATACTTCAACTGGACAGGCTTTAATGATCGCCATTGGTTTAATTTGCTTTTTTAAAAGCTCTACCACATTCTGATATTCATCATAAATCGGTGAATCACACGTTACGTTCATTTTTTTCATCAGCATCTGTATATTAACATCAACCGGCAACTCTTTAATCCTAATTTTATCCATGTTTCCCTCTTTCTAGACAAGTTATTTTACAAAAAACTAAAAAAACCTTTTTTCAAAAGGTTTACAAAATGTGCGCCATATTTTGTCCAGATAAGGAAAACACTGCCCCGAATCAGGCCTTTTTCAAATGGTCTCACAATTTGCCGCCTTCTTTGAAGCTTCAAACATCTTAACCATTTAGAAATATCCTGACTTGGCGGGGCTTGTTGCAACAGCCTTCTCGGGTAACCCAATGACCGTCTGCACCCATGATCGCCTTACAGTAGCAAAGAAACTGTTGCGGATTTCCACCGCATTCCTTCTGTCATGGTTTGACTTTATACTAATCGAAAACACATTTTTTAGCAAGGGGTTTATTATGACTAATCAAAGTAATATTTCTATGTTTAACAACGATGTCTCCTTATGGAGTTATCACATTTCATCATCTCTGGATTTTGTTGATGCAATTTCTTTAGTAACACTTAATACCTACCGGAAAACCTAACACTATTTTGTTGATATAACAATATTTGCTGTTAATTCGCAATCAATTGGGTATAAACATTATATACCCGATATTTACAAGGAGGAAATTTTATGGCACAGTATCATGAACCAATTGAATTATTAGACGAAAAAACAATGAATATCACCCGGGCCATCAATAGTTTAAAAGAAGAATTAGAAGCTGTTGATTGGTACAACCAACGCGTGGCAGCAACAAGCGACCCTGAATTAAAAGCGATTATGGCACATAACCGGGACGAAGAAATTGAACACGCCTGCATGGCCATTGAATGGTTAAGACGAAACATGGATAAATGGGACGAAGAATTGCGAACTTACCTGTTTGTCGATGGTTCAATTCTGGAAGCCGAAGAAAGTGAAACGGCACCAGAACCTGCAAGGTCATCCGGTATTCATGTCGGCGATCTAAAATAATATTGAGAATCAATCAAGGAGGAAAATAATGTTAAAAAGAGAAATTGCACCCTTAACGCAACTCGCCTGGAGTGAAATTGATGGCAGAGCCGAAGCCGTATTAAAAAGTCGGTTAACGGCAAGAAAAGCTGTCACCGTAAATGGACCAAAAGGTCTTGACTTTACAAGCGTATCAGAAGGTCGATTAGAACTGATCGACGACGATGAAAATCTCGTGAAAACTGGTGTTTTCAAGATCAAACCGCTTGTTGAAGCGCGAATAAGCTTCACCCTAAACCGCTGGGAGTTGGATAACCTGACCCGTGGCGCCAAGGATATTGATTTGACCAACCTGGAAGAAGCCGTCCAGAAAATTGCCGAGTTCGAAGAAACGGCCGTTTATAAAGGCTTTGATGCTGGTCAAATTAAGGGTCTGGAAACTGTCAGTGCCAACGAAAAGATACCATTTGGTGAAACCGATTCCCAAATTATGGAGGCAATCTCAAAAGGTCTGGTTACATTAAAAGAAAAATTTGAAGCCGGCCCCTTTGTTTTAATCGTCGGTGAGGTGGCTTATAATCGCCTCAACATCAGCTCGCATGGTTATCCACTGATTAAACAGATCGAAGCTCTCATTGGCGGGAAAATACTATTAAGCACTGTTCTTGATGGCGCTTTTCTGATCCCTTATGATAATCCAAACTTTGAACTAACCATCGGACAGGATTTTGCCATTGGTTTTGAATCTTATGATCAAGAAGACGTTAAACTGTTTATCACCGAAAGCTTTACCTTCCGCGTGTTGGATGAAAATATTATTATTGCCTATACCGTATAAGCATTAATAAGCTTAACTACAAACCTCAAACAGCAGACCGATCGTGGTCTGCTGTTTTAATTACTCAATTTTCTGCTTTTAAAAGCCATTAAAACCGCTGCCTGATGATCCCTTTCACCAGACAGCGGTTTTTTTAACTTATAATAATCTGCTTTAAGTATTTAATAACCAGATCAGCAAAGCGGTTGATGTCTTTAATGTAGGCAAAGTCCTTGCCGTAGATCAGTTTTTCGGCCATCAGATCCTGCTCCTTACCAGTGAAAACACCCAGCACCATAATCCCCAGTTGTCTGGCAAACCGCACCTCGCGGGCGGTATCGGCAATCGCAACCCGACCACGATAGGCTTCACTTAAATCATTGACCTGGCCTTTCCCCACCTTGATGTCATTGGGGCGGCCATCGCTCAGGACAATCAGAATTTTGTTGTCTTCGCTCCGCTTGATCAAATCTTCACAGGTGGCCTTAATGGCCAAACCATCGCGGTTATTCCCAGAGCAATAATATTCAAAGATATTGTCATTGGCAGACAACGGTGATTCATAATCACGGAAGCGTTTGATCACGGTATAATCCAGAAAACTGGAAAAGCCCAGCACCCGGTTGGGAATCCCGACCAGGGTTAAGGCATGGGCTAAAATATAGGCCTGAATCGCGACTCGGGACTGGTTGCGTCGCTGAGATCCGCTAGAATCGATCAGGATATCGACCACAAAGCTGCCCTTGTTGTTATCAATCGTCTTGACAAACACCTTGTTATTGCTGCTGCGGCCAATTCGCCAGAGTTTGTTGGGGATCAGACTACCAGCATCGGATGGAATCGCATCGACAATTTCTTCCTGAACCAGGGTTCTGGCCATGCTTTCTTTTAATTTATTGATGTTGCGTTTAAATACCTTGTAGTTGGCCCGGAACACATCAATGTTTTTGACCTGATGCCGCTGCACATATTTCTGCTGAAATTCATTGTCACTGTCGCTGCGGACAACCCCATCGGTCATATGAATCCGACAGTTACCATGGGTACCTTTGCAGACCCGATTCTGGAGTTTTTTGACTTCACTTATATCAAGAAAAGAGTTGCCATAATAATAGGCTACTTTTTCATAAATTTTTTCGATATCTTCTTCTTGAACCCGCAAAATCCGGTTGTCATTTACATCGCTAATATTGGCCATATCACCTTGGGATTCTCCCAGCAGGGCTTCGGCAATTTCTTCAATCGAGGCTTCAATATCCTGGTCATCAGGATCTTCAAACATTTCTTCTAACATAAAGTCAGAAAAATCGCCGCGGATATGATTCTTATTGTTACCCGATTCATAAGCATCGCTGCCTTCGCCTTCGACAAACATCGGGAAATATTTGACATACACATCTTCAATGCCACGCAGCAGTTCAATGGTATCTTCGTGCTTTTGCAGCGCCATTAACGCTTTGGCAATGTTTCGGGTTTCGGTATCCATCATCGGGGTTTTACCAATTTTTTCCAGAATGATGGCATGACGAACCTTTTCTAGTAAATCACTGGTGTGCATTTTGTAATAATTGCTAAGAATATCGTCGTAGGCATTTTTGCGGATATCATAAACCCCGGGACGTTCGGCAATAATCTTTTCTTCCACCACCACATCACTGCCAATGGCAATCAGGCTTAATAGTATATCCTTATTAAAACCGGCACGATGACGGCTGATCACGTATTTCTTGACTGCCGGCCAATTAATGTATTTTCGTCGTCCCCCGGCGGTGACAGCGTGGTAAAGGGCAACATTCTTTGAAATAAAGCTCTTTTCACCGCTGTCCATATTTTCGTCGTAATCTCCGGAAATGGTCCACATCAGATTGGCGATGCGATTATCAAATTCATAGTCTTCGTACATCCATTTAGCATCCTTCAAAGTGTTTACCTCCCTTCTCTGGATTGTGGGTTTTTAGATACCAGTAAAAACATCGGAAGCTTCCCAGCTTTCGCGGATCCGGGTTTTGATGACATCCAGGACGATTTCTTTTTCAAACTGGTCAAAGGTTTTGCCGATCACGCCCATATCCACGGCCAGCATCGGTTTGAGTCCCCGACGGATGGTTTTCAGGCTACCAATAATCCCCCGTAGATCAACCGATTTGGTGGAAATTTCGGAGTTCTTTGATTTCGCCTGGAGATCCAGAAAGATGCCGGCAAACTGCGGCAGAATATCTGCGCTGGCATCTGGGAAATATTCCTTTAAAATAATCATCAGGGTATCTTCTTCAATCTGAGGAATATCAATGGTCATAAAACGTGATACCAGGGCTTCATTAAGCTCTTTGGTGCCGGCATATTCATAGTTCATCGTGCCGATAAAGCGGGTGGCGTCGTGGAGCTTGATTTTTTCATAGCCCGGTACATCGATGACCTTACGGTAATCTAGCGCCGAGTGGAGTACCACCAGGGCATCATTTTTAGCCATATTGATTTCATCAAAAACCCCAAAGCCACCATTGATGGCACACTCATAGACCGACCCGCGCCGCAACCGCACCTCGTTGTCAATAAAGGTGTCGGTACCAATCAGGCTGGAGCTATCGGTGTTGACATGGAAGGAGGTGTTCCACTGGGGACGGTTAAAAAGCTCGCAGATATTATCGGCCAAAACATTTTTCCCGGTAGCCTTGGGCCCGGAGAGCAAAATATTCTCGCCCTCTAAAATAGCGGTAATGCACATCGACCAGATATCCTTACCATAAAAAACGGTCTCGGTACTAGGAACCCGATCCTGCAGACGCTCATCCAGTTTATAAAAGTGTTTAAAATATTTTATATCGTCAAGCAGCTTTTCGCTGATACCCTGTTTTAGTAATTCCTGTGTTAATCTCATTTGTTTTTCCTTTCTGTCAATGCCATGCATCGATTTTGTCAGTTTATTTAGAATGATTTGAATATAACACAAAACCCAGTGGAATGGTTAGAAAAAATGCAAAACCACAAAAATTTATCCGTTTTTAAGACTTCTCTCCAAAGCTGATATTAATTCCCCTGCTGGTAAAATCACATTATTATTTACTTATGTGATCGCAATCACACTTTTATAGGAAATTATGTGAACTTAAAAAACAGGGCGCAAACCCTGTTCTATTCTTATCATTTTTTCTGATCCATCTTTTCCCCAATGACTTTTAAGACCTGAATCATCCCGCTATCCGCATTCTCAACGACCGCAGTAATTTCTTCCCGGGTTATCTCATCCAGATGAAATCCAGCCACCACCGTGCAGACACAAGTCAAGGTTTGTGAAACCTTTTTGGCCAGCGGTATCGCCAGGGCATCATCCTTATGGGACTGTGGCGTGTAAGAGCAAAGGCGACCATCATCGCCAATGGCGGTGCAGCCAATATGGGCATCGCCGCCGGTGAGTAAAATCAGCCAGTCATTGCCAACGGGGATGATTTCATAATGAAGCGCCGTTGAGCCGGTGCCCTGGGTCATTTTGATGCGCTCACTCATGGCCATCCTCATGACCCCAGCGGGTAAACAGATGGTGGGGGATCCTCAGCATATCGAAGACCTTGCCGACGCTCTGGTTGATGATTTCATCAATCGATTGGGGTTTGTGGTAAAAGCCCGGCATCGGCGGCAGAATAATCCCACCGGCCTCGGTTACCGCGGTCATATTGCGCAAATGAATCAGGGTCAGCGGCGTTTCCCGAACCATCAGAATCAGCGGTTTACGTTCCTTCAAGGCCACATCGCCGATCCGGACGATCAGGTTGTCGCTGAAGCCGTTGGCAATCCCGGCCAGGGTCTTCATGCTGCAGGGTGCAATCACGGTGGCGTCAATGCCATAAGAACCGCTGGATACGGCCGCCGCCATATCCCCGCTGTCGTAAACGCTGTCGGCCAGTGACAGCACGTAGTCTTCGGTATAGCTGGTTTCCAGGCCAATGGTTTTGCTGCCCCATTCGCTGAGGATCAGCGAAACGTGGTGTTCAGTCTCTTTTAAGGCTTCCAGTAACCGGATGCCGTAAACGACTCCGGATGCGCCGGTAATTCCCACTGCAATTTTCATCAAAGTTTTCTCCGTTTTTCTGTTTTTTCATAATCGATGCCAGTTTCATTGATGATGACCCCGTAAACATTCGCTGCCGTTTCTTTAGAGATGATCTCGTCTTGTACATCGTCATAGACTTTTTGCGGGGCTCGTTTCATCGGTTCACCCCAACCGCCGCCACTGCTGGTATTCAGGTAAATTCGATCACCCTTGACGGCATGGCGGGGCGCTTCCTTGCTTGCCATGATGATCTGCTCGCCGTCATGAACAAAAACACTGCGGTTCAGACTGCCCGGATGACCGCCCCGGAGGCCGTAGGGGGCAAATCTAATGCCGTCGCCAAAATTGACTATATCACCTGTTTCGGCGGTGATCTCAAAGGCGTATTTCATGCCGCTGCCACCCCGGTATTCACCAGCCCCGGCGGTATCATTGTCCATCTCATGATGTAGAGTGATGTGCGGGTATTGCACTTCGTTGGATTCGATATTGGGGGCCTTGACCCCACCGAAATTCGATAATGTCGCCATATAGGGTTTGCCATCATGGCCGGCCATGGCGCCGCCACTACCTAATGAACAAAAGGAAAAGCCGACATAGTAGCGGTCATTGCGGGGATCGACGCCATAAAAAGATGGTCCCAGATAACGATGGTAGCCAGCGGAGACCCGGCCCGACTGGGCCTGATCCAGGGCTTTAAAAATCGTTCCGATGATTTCGCTGGCCGGGGTCAGGGTGCAGAGGGTCATCGGGGCCGGAAGTTTGGGATTGACCAACGATCCCTCGGGCAGATTGACCTCAATGCAGCGAAAGGCACCGCTGTTTCTGGGAATGTCTTTGCCCAGAAACCATAAGGCGGCAATACCGGAAGCACAGGTAGCCGTCACCACCGAGGTGTTGATAAAGCCTTTGACCTGGGCGTCGGTGCCGGTAAAATCGACCAGCATCTGGTCACCGGTGATGGTGACTGCCACCGCAATTTTAACCGGTTCGGTTTGAAAACCGTCATCATCAATATAATCAACGGCGGTGTAGGTGCCGTCTGGCGTGGCAGCAATGCGCTGACGGGTCAGGGTTTCGGTCTGAATCAACGACTCCGTCACCGCTTTCCTGACGGTGGCCACCGAATAGGTGCCTAACATCTCTTTGATCCGTCGGGCGGCCAGTCGGTTGGAACCGATCTGAGCCAGAAAGTCGCTGGTGAGCATGTCCGGATTTCGGGTATTCAGGCGGATCAGCTCCAGCACGTCGGTAATCATTTGGTTATTTTTCATCAGTCGGGTCGGTGGAATCCGCAGCCCTTCCTGAAAGATCTCCGTCGCCTTGGGGTTATAACTGCCAGCGGTGGAACCGCCGATATCGCCGTGATGAGCCCGGCTGACACAGAAGAATAACAGCTCGTCCTGATAAAATACCGGGCTAATGATACCGATATCCGGCAGATGATTGCCGCCGTCATAGGGGTCGTTGATGATAAAAACATCGCCATCGGCGATAGCTCCGCCGAATTTCCGCAGCACCGCTTTGACACTGAAAGACCCGGCAGTAGCCAGGATTGGAATGCCACTGAGTTGGGAGACCAGGTCGCCGGCCTCGTCGCAGATACAGCAGGCGAAATCACAGGCTTCGGCAAAAATCGGGGAGTGGGCCGAACGCTCCAGGGCGATCCCCATTTCGCTGGTGATGCTGTCGAGCCGGTTCATAATGACCGTCCGGTTAATAATATCGTCAGTTCGCTGATTCATGGGTCGCCTCCTTTCTGAGCGCGAAGATGCCTTCATCCTCTAAAACACAATAACAGCCGGTGGGCACGATCAGCGTCGTATAAACAAAATCGATCAACGCCGGACCGTTAATGCGTCCCGTTAAATCGCCTTCCCGGTAAACCGGGACAGCTATCTCGCCGTGACTGTTAAAGACTTCCCCGGCAACCATTTTCGTTGTCACACCGGTTATTGCTGTTGTCGTGGGGAATAAAATATGGTCCTGATCGCATTCGGAACAGGCCAGATGCAGATCGATAATCTCCCAATCCTTGGCTTCGGCATATTCATAAATGGCTTCATGGGTGTGGTAGAAGGCTTGCTCCACGTCAACAATACTTTCAGGACTAAATTCGCCCCGGGTCCAAGGTACTGAGATTTCGTGGTGCTGACTGACGTAGCGCATTTCCAGCATCAGATCAAAGCGCTGGTGACTTTTCGCTACCCCCAACCGTTCCAGTTGCGCCGCCCCTTCGGCTTTCATAGCCGCAACCATGGCGTTTAAGCGCTTGGCATCCCATTGTCTTTTTTCCATTAAAATACTCTGGTTGATGTCATAACGGCAGGCGGCACCCAGCATCCCCCAGGAACAGAAGACTGGCCCCTGTACCGGTATCAGGGCTTCCGGCATTTGCAGAGATTCCATAATCCGGGCCGCAAACAAACCAAAGGCGCCACCGGCACTGATCAGGCTATAAATCCGCGGGTCGTTTCCTTTTTGGGTGGTCACCAGCCGCAGGGCATCGGCCATCATTTCGGCGGTGATACTGTAAATAATCCGGGCGGCATCCGTGACTGAAAGATTTAAGGGATCGGCCACCTTTTCTTTAATCGCTTTAACCGCCTGATCCAGCGCCAGCGGCAGCTTGCCGCCGAGGAAATTGTCGCCGTTGATCAGTCCCAGCACCAGCAGGGCATCGGTAACGGTGGGATTCTCACCACCCTGGTTATAGCAGGCCGGGCCGGGAATCGAACCGGCGGAGTCCGGACCAATCAGCACCCTTCCGCCGGCTTCCACATGGGCGATACTGCCACCTCCGGCACCGATAGACCGGATATCGATCATCGGAATGCTCAGCGGATAGCCGTCCAGTTCGGTTTGGGGTACCAATTGATTGACACCGCCGCTGACCACATGAAGGTCAAAACTGGTTCCGCCCATATCTGCCAGGACGGTATGGGTACGACCCAGGGTTTTGGCCAGGGATTCATTGCCGACAGCACCACCAGCCGGCCCGGATAACAGGGTTTGTACCCCAAAGCTTTCCAGAGCCCCCGAATCGCTGAGACCGCCGCTGTTTTTCATAATATGGATCGGCTTATCCCAGCCGAAAGCGGCCAGCTCTTTTTTGACCTGCTTCAGATAGTCGGCCAACACCGGGGTACAATAGGCGTTGATCACTGTAGTCGTAGTCCGCTCGTATTCCCGGATGCGGGGCGACACTTCTGATGACAGCGACACAAACACATCGGGCAGTTCCGCTCTGATAATCTCAGCCGTCCGCTTTTCATGGTCGGGATTAAGAAACGAAAACAGATAGCAAACAGCAATGGCTTTTACGCCAGCTTCCCGACATTTCTGACAGGCGACCCGGACGGCTTCTTCGTTAAGGGCTTTGATCACCGCTCCCTGATAGTCCATCCGCTGTTCAATCCCCAATCGCAGCCGGCGGGGCACCAGCACCATCGGGTTTTCAATCGCCAGATCCCATTGATTAGCCAGCTGCGCCCGACGAATTTCCAGGGCATCCCGAAATCCCTCCGTGGTAAACAAGGCCGTTTTAACCCCTTTTTTCTCCAGCAGGGCATTGAGGGCCAGGGTCGTCCCCAGGGATATTTTTTCGGTCTCAGCCAATAGTTTTTCCAGATCGGTTCCCCAAGCCACCGCCAATTCTTTGAGTCCGGCCAGAATGCCCTGGGCGGGGTAATCATGATTGGTCGGGTTTTTCAGGGCAATCCGCTGTTCAGCCTGGTCCCCGATACAGCCCACCGACGTGTAATCAGTAAAGGTGCCGCCGGTGTCAATCGCAATTTTTATCATTTCTTATCCTTCTTTAACAATTTCATTTTTTAGTGTTTGTAAGTCTTAGCGTCAATAGTGGCGTATCTTTGTGAAAAATTTAAAATACACCAGTGCCGACAATTGTTACATCATGTTGTACGCATCGGAGCGGACACGGCATCGCCTGTCCGAATCCGCAGCGAACAACAGATTAACAATTGGTCGGTACGGTAGTTGGGTGTTAACCAATTGCTCTAAAACAAACTACTGGCGCTATGACGATCAACCAAAAATCCGCTATTTTACGTATTTAAATAAGCGCT
>NZ_CAKMJU010000135.1:0-8821 GCF_927416815.1 uncultured Acetobacterium sp.
CCCTTTCTCAATCTTTTGTTTCTGTCATTAAAAAATAACCGCTTGACATATTACCAGATTGCTTCCTTGACAACCCCATTCAACATGAAATCAAGGTACTCTTTTATTTCTTCTTTAATCTTTGCGGAATGCTCAAAAAATAATTCCGGGGTCTCTTTATACCGTTCCAGATATTTGTTTAGAATCGCTGCCAAATATATCGTTATGGCGTCTTTTAGTTTTTCTGTGTTGATGTCTTTGAGTTCAAGGGCAGTGATGGCTTTTTCCATAATCTGCTGAGATTTTTCACGGGTCTTGATCATATACCGCACGATCAGCTCATTCTTTTCGTCAAGAACCTTAGCGCTCATTTCCCGAGCCGCCATATTGACCAGGTGCATTTCGCCGGGATACTTTTCGCATAATTTAAATTTTTCATCAGCATAGGAAAATATAATTCCATAAAAATCACTTTGGTCCGGCATGGGAACATCTGTGAGCAGTCGTTTTAATGCAACCTCCAGACAGTAAAGATAGAAATCTTTCTTATTGCCAAAATAATGAAACAGGAGCCCTTTCGAGATCCCACAGTTTTTTGTTATCTCATCGGTACTGCCATCCATATAGGATTTTCTCGAGAATTCAACCATTCCGCTTTGAATGATGGCCGCTTGTTTTTCTTTGGATATTTTTTCAAAAGAATCAATTGACATATAACCCTCCTTTGACTCACCAGTCAATGTACAGGTTAAGAATACACCCTATTGACTGGCAAGTCAATAGGGTGTCCATAATTTTCTATTCAGGTAATTATTCTTCATATCCCGTCTATACTATTTAAACACCCTTCAGCCAGTCATCCAGCGCCTGCTCCCGATTCCCCCCCGCGGTGAGTTCTTTCTCCCCGGCGATCGCGCCGTCGCGGAGATAAATGACTCTTTTTGCTCTTAGTGCCACCCGGAGATCATGGGTAACCGTCATGATGGTCATCCCTTCACCATTGAGATCTTCCAGGATATCGAGAACCTGGTCAGTGGCTTCGGAGTTCAGGGCGCCGGTCGGTTCGTCCAGAAAAAGCACCTCCGGGTTATTGATCATTGCCCGACAAATCGACGCTCGCTGCAACTGTCCCCCGGAAACTTCGCGGATATCGCGGCCGCAAAGCCCGTCAATGTCCATCCGTTTCATCAAATCTTTAGCCCGCTTTCTAATGACCTGCGGTTTTTCTTTTTTAGCCACTAGTCCCGGGAGAATCAGGTTATCGAAAATCGATAGATTTTTTAGCATCTGGGCATTCTGAAAAACAAAACCCATTTTATTCAGCCGAAAGCCGGATAGGCTTTGCTCATTCATTTCTGACAGGCTGACCCCATCAAACCATACCTGCCCTTCAGTCACCCGATCCATTCCACTCACACTGTAAAGAAGTGTCGATTTTCCGGAGCCCGAGGGATCCATCACTGCCACAAAATCGCCGCGTGCAATCTCAAAGGATACCCCATTTAAAACGCTTGTTGCAATGGCCGAGTCAACCGGGGAATTCCCTTTAAATGATTTACTGATCTGTTCTACTTTTATCATAACTTTCCTCACTATTCGATAATTTGTTCTTTAATATGATAATGCTTGACTGCTTTGGTTCCGCCAATGACAGCAATGGCAACCACCAGCAACTGCACCAGCGGGCTAATCAGGTAGGCTTTAAGCGGTTGGATCAACAAGGTCATCCGCGATGCCCCCATCGATGACAGCATCAGGCTAAAGATCGCTTCACCTAAAGTATTTGCCAGCACTGTCCCGATAATAATACCGAGGCACAAAATCACCAGAATCCGAATCGCCAGTTGGATGCGGATATCGCGATTGGTAAAACCGATCGCTTTTTTTACCGCAATGGCACTATGCTCCCTGGCCATTATGAGTTTTAAAAACATGATCGTGATCAGCGCGCTTATCATTAAGGCAATCGCCATCGCTGCTGCTTCTACCTGACTCAGGTTATTCACAATCCCTCCCAAAGTTTGGGTGATAAAGCTGGGAACCGGTGTGACCTTGATATTCGGGAGCGCCTCGCGCAGCTCATTTGTCTTGGTGTCAATGTTGATTCCCTCAGCTAGACTCAAATACAGGATATAAACCTCGACATCCTCATTTCTATAATCGATGGCTGCCTTGGCCGTTTTTCCGCCATAGGTAATATCCTGATAAATTCCTGCGATGGTATAATTCATGGTTTCACCACCATAGTCCACCGTAAGAACATCGCCAATCTTTTTTTCCAGCTCTGATGCGTTCATATAAGACAATGCCATTTCATTGCTTCCAATCGGTGCCGACCCTTCCAAATATACCAGTGGAAACACCGACTGATCGCCGCTTTCCACCCGGATACTTTGCCACTCACCCGATTTAGTTTGAGCTTGGAGATAGCCATTTTTATAGATCGCTTTTTTTTCTATCTCCGGATCATTTTCAAGCACCTTCAAAACCTGGTCTTGCTGCTGGTTAATCTGCTGCGAAAAATGAACATCGATTCGAATATCTGATTCACCGACACCCATATAGGTGATAAATGACGGATCCTGGATGGTATTTTTCATATTCATGGGCAGTAATATCAAAAACGCCGAGATAACAAAAACCACCAAAATCACCCCATATTCTCGCCATTTACAACCCAGTTCCCCGATGGCAATGGTCAGATTGGGATGTTTGAAGCCGTATGACGGCAGCGTGTAGTGGCCTTCCCGACGCCTTCCCTCAGATCCCCGGAGCAATTCCATCACCGTGCTGTTTAAGTTCTTTTTGATAACCCGATGGCAACCAAACGCCACCATCCCGCTTAAAAAAAACATCCCTAGAAATGGTAGACCCCAAATAAGCCCCGGGCTGCTCCCCGTTCCACAATAGCGCACTACCGCTTCCGAGAAGAAATTTCCAAATGGGATTGCGCCCAGATAACCAATGATCCCAGCCACTGCCATCAGCGTCAAATACTTCATCTGGAACAGGATTTCAATGGATTTTCCCGGGAAACCGATGGCCTTCATCTCGCCGATGGATTTCTGTTCTTCGGCCATGATTGCCCGGATAATGTAAGACAGACAGAGCATCGCCATAAAAATCAACAGCAGGCTAATCGCCACGATAATCATCGCCACCAGACCATAAGAAAAGACATTATAGAGATTCAGTAGACTGCCGGTGATAGCGACTCCATTAGCGGGCAAGTTGGCCGACTGGTAAGCTTGCTCCAGAACCCCAGTATCAACACCTTCTTTTAATAAAAATTGAAAACTATACTCCCATTCACCCATTTTCTGACTAAGCTCAAGCTGATCTACCGGGCTGATCAGAAACCGTTTCGAAGAGGTCATCGCCACATTCATCTGGGCATCTCGAATAATCGTGGCTACCTTTAGATCTTTGATATAATCATCTTTTTTCAGGGTGATCACATCCCCTGGAGCAATGCCCAGAATTTCGGCATAATATACCGGCACCCCAACTTCCCCAGGCTTAACAGTGGCTACCTGGTTGTCCATGTTTAATAGATAATCAAAGCCCACATTCTGAACTACAAAGCTGTTATCCATCAGCACCTTTTCCAGGGTTTCGCCTTGATAGATAATGCTAGCGTTATTAATCGTCAGCATCTCGACGGTCAGAAAATCCTGAATGCCGTCCTGGTTTGCCGCAAAATGACCCACGGCTTCGTTGTCATATTCTCCCTTATGCATTTGCAGATATTCCGGGGGGATTGCCTTTTGGTTTAGCTGATCGTAGGCTGAAATCATCGTTCCAGCTACCCTGAGCCCACCTGCCATCAGTAGCGCTGCCAGGATCAGAAAGACCACCAGCGCCGTTGTAATCGCCGGATTTCGTTTAAAGTCCTTGCGGACAAGATTTATTAATAGTTTCATGCGTCATCTCCTTCTTTTTTTCTAACTTACGAACATTTTTTAACCGAGCCACTGCCAATGCTAGAGATAAATGACCCGACTACTAAGATCTTAAATTTTTTTATTGAAGATTTTTGACCTGCTGTTTTGGTTATTGTATTTTTTTGTATCACTTTTTTGATCCTCCAAGTTATTCTCTGTTCAGACAATGCCAATGATGTCCCGAATTTTGCTTTCATCCTAACATTACATCATTCTATTTTTCTATTGGTTGCACCCACTTTTTTCATACCTGAATGACTTTTATCTATCGACCGTTGGTCGATAGATGCTTAAAAAATTTTGCAAATGTTCACCCACCCTCTAATCTAGGCAAACATTTGCAAAAAGTCATTCAATTCCCCTTCTCCAGTACCCAGCATTCTTTCCATATTGGTCAGAAAGCCCTTGATTTTAATCGGATATTCCTCGATTTCCCAATCCATAATATTACAGTCAAAGAGCATGTGCCCTAGAAGCAACATCGATTCAACAGTTTCCCGGGGATAATCCAGATGAAAAAAATCGGCTTCCAGCCCTTCGGCAACGGCACCTTCTAGTAGCGGGGTCATCCGCTTGAGCATAGTCTTGGTGTACAACTGTTCCAGCTTGGCATTTTCGACCTTGTGCATTTCGTCTCTGATCGCCTCCGATCCTTCAAACTCCGGGGACTGGGCCATAATTGCCATCATGATCCGACTAATCAGTGGTACGGACTTGTCCTTAAGAATTTGCTCAGCACGTTTGGCACCTTCTTCAACAATATCCAGAATAATCGCGGCCAGCACTTCTTCCTTAGATTTAAAATAATAATAAAAGGTGCCTTTGGCGATATCCACTATTTTTAAAATATCATTCACCGATGTCTGATCATAGCCCTTTGTGACAAAGAGCTCCCGGGCAACCATCAGTATTTCCTGTTTGCGAACTTCGCCTTCTTTTACTGTTTTCATCGCCACTCCCGTCTATCGACCATCGGTCGATAGATATATCATAAAGCAAGTTTTATCAGCTGTCAAGTTCTATTTAAACGCACAGCACTAATTTTTTAATAAGACGGAGTCCCCAGGTTCAAATGGTTCTTGACCTTATCCGTGACACCACCAACACCGCAAAATGACAAGAGCCGGTGCAACATTTTGTCTGTTGCATCGGCTCAAGTTAAATTTCTGGTCATGATCTTTGTGATGTCTTCTGATGATTTTTGATCCTTATTTCCAGATATCTTTTTCGGGAATAATTTTCATCAGGCATTTGTTATCACCCATTTTAATACTTTTGAGTAGCTCTACCTCAACTTGACACTGAAACGCTTTTTCAAAAAGCACCTGGCTATAACCGGTGGTACATTGACACCAGGTATCCGTCTCCAGGTGATCAACCCCTTCCAGCATCGGGCAGGGACAAAAAGGAAATTGCAGATAAAGTTCACCCTTATCACTAAAAAGCCCTACTGCATTGGCCCGATCCAGAGTTCCGAATTCTTCCAGACTCGCTGATGCTGCAAGCAGCTCTTTTACCAGCGCCAATTTCTCATCCATGCCGTAGCCGCACTGACAGTTTCTTCTGATCTGCAAAACGGTAGCTTGATCAAATTGGTTTTCCAGCCTTTTCATTGTCGCTTTGACCCATGTCGGGTTATCCTCAGTTTTCGCATCATCTTGGCCAAAAACGATTGCTTTGGCGACATCTTCATTGCTTTTATCTTTGACCGCCTGGTAAATGACCTGTTCCTGAATTTTTCTGATATCAAACATATTAACATCCTCCGCTTTTGTTTAATTGATGTATCGATCCGGTTTAATTGATTGCTGCAACTTTTCTATTTAAGATTTTCAAATGATTATCAAAAAATTTAAAAACAGACTTCTTTCAAACCAATCACTGCCTTGTTGACAGTATCATTATAAAAGAAAGTCTGCGTCATTACTTCTGAATTCTTGCGCTATTTAACGGGAATACATAAATCCATGATGACTTGACTGTTTTCTCTGTCAATCTTGCGATAAATATCAAGTCCATAGCGTTCATCCATTTCATAACCGCTGTTTGGCAGCCAGATATTAAAAATGCCCTGAAGGCTTTCATAGATATCTTTGATCAACCCATCAAAGCGATAAACGGCGAATTTTCCGCCCTCAATGGTGGTGATATTCTCAAGCTGTAAGTTCCCATCAACGGTCATACAAAGGTCATACAAACATTGGCCAACCTTGGTAATGGAAGGGTCATCATAAAAACGTTCAATTAGAAGGGTGTCCGTTCTGAGATAGGCCTGATGCTTTGCCGTAAAGATCAACCACTGCTCTCCCAAATCAAGGTAATTTCCCAGATACCGCTCATAAATAACCCGAAAATCCTCCAGCTCGCAGATCTTTATCTTCTGGTTGTAAGCTTCATAGGATTGAAATCTTGCCAGCTGATCGGCAACATAGGGATGGGGAGCACAGCTGCTATTGACGGCTTTACGAAACTGCGCCGGAGACAGGTGATGGTGCTTCTTAAAGGCAGAGCTGTAATTTGATGGACTGTAGCCATAGTCAAGCCCGATATCAGTAATCGATTTATTCTTGCCAAGCTTCATTTCAATGGCGCTTTGTTCCATTTTCAGACGCTTGATAAAGGCATAGACACCTTCACCTGTTTCGGCCTTAAAAACTCTACAAAAATAAAACTTGGAAAGATGACAATAATCCGCCATATCTTCGATTGAGATTTCCTCATTCAGGTTTTCAACAATATACTCAATCGCTTTGCTGACCAATTCGTTTGTAACCATAATGCCCTTTTCCTATTCTTTGGCTTACTCACTTCGATCCATATCCTCTGTCTGGCAATGTTCCCGGTGTTTTTTTATACTCCGGCTAGTCTAGAGGTCTTGCTCATTCCAGCGGTATCGCTTATTTTTTCGCAAAATCTCAAGATCACAATGCAGACAAAGGCCGTAATGACAGCAAATGGGCTCGCCACATTTGGGACATGCCCACCGTTTTTTTTCACTTTCCAGAAAAGCTGTCATCCCATTTTTCTGGAGTGCTTGCAGGTTTTTGATCATACTCATATGATATTTAGTCCGATAACGCTTATCTAGTCCCTTTAAGCGCTTGCAGGGAAAATCACTGCATTCATAACAAAAACGAACCCGCCCATTTTTGAGCAACTCACACTGATCACCCATATGGGTGCAGTTTTCTCCTCTGGGAATACAACCGGAACAATATTTTCGATTAAATCCCTGCTTTTTTAAATCACCTTTTTTCATTTGATAGGCAACACACAAGCTGCAATTCATCCCGCAGGGTGCGATTAGGTTACTTTCCATAATTACCTCCCGTTATTTAATAGCTATTGAATAATTGCTAATTTTCAAACTCCACGACAGTTAATCAAATAACCAGAGCGTTATCATTTACTCGTATCGGAGTAAGAATATGCCAGCAATTTCCTAAATAAAGAGTTGACTGATAATAATTGCCAACATCCCCATTAAGCCACTGAGATACATACCACGTATGGCAGCCCGCCCGGTGGTTGGGGTTTGGCTTTTGAGCAGTCTGATCAGAAAGAAGCCGATCAACAGATCGGTGATCAAAATGATGATCAGGTAGGTCATCCCTAATAAACTCAAAAAAACAGGTGCCAGACTGATCACGATCATTACCGTAAATAATAGCGCCGAAATTTTCAGGGCATTATTTTTTCCCAGAAGGATCGCCACCGACTTAACATTTCGCTTTTTATCACCATCAATATCCATGGCATCCGCCGCAATCTCTGCTCCGAGGTCAAAAAAGAAGACCATTAGACTTAGTATCCAAACCGTTTTATTCGATGGTTGACCAACTGCGATTCCACCCAAAATAAAGGTAACGGCCACCGATGAACAGACCAGTAAGTTACCGATTAGTCCCCATTCTTTTAGCTTCCAATTATATAAAAATCCGACTATCCAAAAGAAGAGATAAAGCAGCAGCGCCATTTTACCAATTAACAGCGACACCACTATCCCAACAAGTGTTGTCATAATGGCTAAAATAATAGCGGCAGAGGGTTTAATCAATCCCGATGGCAGTGGCCTGTCCGGTGAGTTTATCCGGTCAACTTCGATGTCAAAATAATCATTGAGGATCATCGCCGGGCTGGATAAAAAAAAGCCCCACATGAATCCCAATAATAAGGTTGTGATCGCAGGAACAGCAGCTGCTGCAATGATCGCTCCAATAACAACACATACTCCGGCCGCGAATGGCAATTCCGGCCGGAGTAATGCAAGGATACCTTTTGCCTTCTTTAAACTTATCATCCCTGCTCCCTTCAATAATCCGTTTTAGCTATAAAATAGCTAGCTTACCTCTGATATTTCGGCTAAGAACCTTCTTTTTATGCATTAATAAGGACGCTAATTTTGTCTATTTTTTTATCCAAATTCTCATCCATCTGCTCTTTAGGTTCCTTAAATTTATCAAAACTGTCTAAGATTTCATTTCCAGTGCGTGCTAAATAAGAGCCGTTTTCATTTTCCTACCCTTTTAAATCTTTTATTCCTGCAGCGATCCACTATCCCAATAGACTCTCATTGAATTACTTTTGCATACCCAGAATTTCTTGTTGTAATTCCAGACTGATTGTTAAAATCTCAAACTCTGGCTTGCCCAGATAAAATCCTTGGGCAAGATCCACCCCCATTTCAATCACTGTCGCTAGATCCTCGGCTGTTTCAATTCCCTCTGCCACCACCAGAACACTTTTATTGTGACAAAACTCAACCAGGTTAGCGACCAGATTGCGTTTGTCTTCACTGCAATGAATGCCCTGGATCATTTCCATATCAATTTTGATGATGTCAGGCAAAAGCGTAAGAATTCGGATCTCATTGGAATAGCCACTACCAAAATCATCTA
>NZ_CAKMJU010000136.1:0-10490 GCF_927416815.1 uncultured Acetobacterium sp.
TGATGCACGAGCAGACATCGACGAAACGCATCAACAAAATCCCCACGCTCCAGCTAAACAACCTGCTGCGCACCAAGAACGTGTGAAGCTTTGACATGTAAAGCACTAAAAAACACATCTCGAGACACACCACTTCTCTATATAATAATTAGAATGATGCTTAAAGGCAAGATGTTTCACGACGTTTTGTGCCTTGAGCGAAGCGAAAGGAATGGTTATAAAAATGAAAATAGCAGTAGCAAGTGATAATGGTATGGTTTCAGGCCATTTTGGCCATTGTGAAAGTTTTATGATTTATGATACCGTCGATGGTAAGGTTGTAACAACTGAAGTGGTACCAAACCCGGGTCACAAACCAGGATTTTTGCCAGTATTTCTAGATGATAAAGGCGTCAATGTTATTATTTCCGGTGGCATGGGCGGCGGTGCAGTTGATATTTTCAACGAGAAAAATATTGAAGTGATTACTGGTGCCCAAGGCAAAGCGGAAGATCTCGTGACGAGTTACTTATTGGGAGAACTGGTTTCGACCGGATCGGTCTGTCACGAACATCAACATCATGATGAGTGTGGCGAGTAAGTCGAAATTTAAAAGGTGTTTAGTCGGGTTGAAATCATTTTCCGAGGAAGCGCCCAAAAAAGAACTCTGGTTTTTGTTGAACCAGAGTTCTTTTTAATTGCCTTTAATCTAAATAACACGATTGTAGTTATTAGTAAACTCTGATAAAATAAAAGAAAACTCAGGAGGTCGATGCTTATGTCAGCATTTAAAAACACCGCTCCGGTTATTTGGTTATTGATATCCATGGCAGTATTTATCGGCGGCATGAATATGCTATTGAACGTTAAACTGGCCTGGAACATAATTATCACCAGTATTTCCATTATGTTGGTGGTGGTTGGGATGATGTATCTGTTTGCTATTTTTCTAAAAAAGGATGAAAGTAAGTTCAAAGAGCTGGGAATAGGATTTTTATGCTTTTTTGGAGGGGTCTTTACCTATCTCAACCCCCAGTATTTAAAGGTACCCTTTAGTTTTGCAATTGGGATGCTGGGGATTATTATTGGCTGTTTTGTTTTATTAAGCAGTATAAAATTAAAAATAGATGGGGCTTCCTGGGTGTGGACTTTGCTAGTGGCGCTCGTTTATATCGGTTTGGGAATTAACATGGCTTTTTTGACTACATCAGGCCGGATCTTTGGCATTATCTTTGGAATATATCTGATCTTTTTTGCCATTAATATTTTTGGTGATGCCTTGGTCAGCTTGATGAAACACAATGATGGTGCAAAAAAAGCCAAAAAGCATATCCGCGTCACCTTACCGCTGGTATTTGCGGCTTTCTTGCCAATGCGGATGCTAAAAAAAGTAAACGAATTGGTAGAAGAAGAACCAGATGCCTTATTGCTACTGGAAGACCATACCCTTGAACGAACCACCGATATGGAGATTTTTATCCATACTAAAGAAGGGTTGATTCCTGGTATGGGTCATGTCGATGCCTCCATTGGGGAGAATGTTTACAGTTACGGCAATTACGACGATTCCACCTGGAAGTTAGGCGGATTTTTAGCCGATGGCGTGTTGGTTGAATTACCCAAGGCCGAACATGTTAAACAGGCGCTGAAGGTTGAAAAGAAAATTTTAATGGGCTATGGTCTCGCACTGACGCCCGAACAAAAAAAAGGGGTGCAGGATCAGTTAGACAAGCTCCTTTCTCAGGTTCTGCCCTGGGAATCAAAGGCGGAGCAGGCTGATAAAGGCGAAATTGAAGGCGATCCAAAGAAATTTGAGGATGTTTCCAGTCAGCTTTATAATGATGCAAAGGCTAATTTTTATAAATTTCAACAGGGCAACGAATTTAAAACCTATTATGCCCTGGGAACGAATTGCGTCAAACTGGTCGATACGCTAGTCGGTAAAACCGGAATTGATCTGATTAAGGTCAATGGTATTATTACCCCCGGCGCCTATCTGGATTATCTGGATCGGCTCTATGATCGCGGTGATTCGATTGTGGTTTCCCGTACCCTGTATCAGGATATTGAAAATAATCAGGAAAAAAATGCGGCGATCAGTCCGGCGTAGAAATTTAGAATTGCTGTAGATAAAGATGCAGGTTGTTTTTATCGGTGTGAAACAGTAAAATTGCTACGCTTGCTTTTTAAACAGAAAACTTTGAAAAATAGAGGGTGAAAAATGAATCGCAAGGATTTAGAATGCTTTGTTCAGGTGTATAAAGAAAAAAGTATCAATCAAGCCTCCAAAAGTCTCTTTATTACACCTCAGGGACTCAGTCGACTGATAAAAAATTTAGAGGCAGAACTTGATACAACCCTGTTTCTTCGCTCAAAAAATGGGGTTATTCCCACAAAAAGTGGAGAATTTTTACAAAAAAAAGCTGAACATATGATAAAAGAGTTTCAGGAGATTGAAACAGGAATGAAAAAGTTGGAAAATAAAAAAGAGAGACTAATGATTGCCTGTTCCTATGGTGTAATGAGTGCCCTATCGGTTGAACTGTTGTTTGATTTTATGGAATATAATTTGGACATTCAGTTGCACTGGAGGGAGTGTACAGATAGAGAGTTGGAAAAAATGATCAGCTCAGGAAGTGCCGACATTGGCATCTGTGCGGGGAAATCTGATGAACATCACTTTACACAGAAATACTTATTAAGTCATAAAATGGTATTGATGGTCTATGAAGGTCATCCCCTTTTTGATGAGAAAGAAATTACCTTTGAGATGTTAAAAGATGAAGACATTGTGATTGAGGGACGAGAATTTAGAATTTATCATCGTTTCATCGAAAAATGTATGGAAAGCGGATTTGTACCAAAAATTGTTGTCGAAACAGCAGAAATGAGTTTCTCTCATAAGTTATGTCGATTAAAAAAAGGACTGGCGGTGTCAATTGATTTTATGGCAGATGATTTCCGGGTCGAATCGGTTAAAGCGATACCTTTTGCAGATACAGAGTTTTCCTGGGATATTTATTTTTTGCATAACAAGAATGCCATGCTTACCGCAGCCGGAGAGCGGTTTGAGCTATATATTATGAACAGAATCTAAAAAGTTTGCTGAATATCATTGCAAAGAATCTGTTGCTAGTTGGAAAGGGAAGCTTGATAGCGTTTGCACGACTGATATGTTAAACTGAATCCATAAACAAAAACATATTAGGGGGGAACAAAATGAATATGAATAATATAATGAGTGACTTGATCAAAAATATCAAAAAGAGTTGGTATTGTGTGAAGCAGAAAATAATCCTGATAATGAAAAGATACGGGTATGCAACGATTACAGCACACGTTCCTGTTTAGCCTGCAACACATGTTGGATGAAATAATCGGATCGATTGTCTGAATGACATAAGAGATTAAAATAAAATATTTACTTACCTAACCTAAGCCTTTCAAATAAAAAAATAGTAAGAAGAGACTAGCATTTATCGCTTAGTCTCTTTTTATTTGAGAAAAATCAGAGTAAAGAATCTGTTGCTAGTTGGAAAGGGACGCTTGATATCGTTTGCATTGCATGTGTGTTAAACTAAGGTCAGAAACACAAACAAACATATTTTTAGGAGGGTACTAAAATGAATATGGAAAGTTTAATGAATGGTTATAACAAAAGATTAGGTAAAGAGTTGCGTTTGTGTGAAACGGCAAAGAATCCTACTGATAAAAAAATTTGGCTATGCAATGATTATGGTTCGCGTTCCTGCTTAACCTGCAAAGCCAATACCTGTTGGGTGAAAAGAAAAAATAAAGGCTATTGATTAATCATAATTCATTAGGTAAGATAAAGATTTATTAAAGCAACTTGAAATGATTATGGTCGTACTCAATAATCCCATCCTTTTGGAGTTTGGAAAGAACCCGGGATAAGGCACTGCGATCAACACATAAAAAATCAGCTAATTCATTGCGGGTAAAGGGAATCTCAAAAGCGAGGTTTCCTTTTTTTTCGGCCTGTAGTGACAGATAGGAGAGCACCTTGTCTTGAATGGTTCGCCGCGATAATAACTGGTTTTTGCTGCTGAGGAGAATATTCTTTCGGGCTAAAATTTTCAAAAGGTTTTCAATCAGGTGATTGTGAAAGACACAGGAGTTGGGGCAGGTATTAATAATCCGTTCGATTCCCAGAAACATCACCGTGGCATTGGTTTTTGCCAGTACCGTTACCGGGCTTTCCTTAATCCCGGCACTGGCAAAGGCTTCACCGAAAATATGGCTGGGGCTTAATTCGGTCAGAATTGAACGGTTACCATAATAATCCTCTTGAATAACCTGGACTTCTCCGCTAAGAATAACCCCGACAGTGGTTACCGGCTGGCCGGTCAATAGGATAATTTCGCCTCGGTCATAACTTTTTTCTTCACCGCCAAGACATGCAAGCATGGCTTCCAGGTTTTCGTTGATGCCATCGAATAATTTAACTTTTCTTAAAACTGCTATATTTTTATTCATAATTTCCCTTTATGTTGCATATGCAACAGTTCTTTTGGGTAAATTATAATATGATTGGCTCAAGAAATCAATACACCATATTCCAGGAGGAAAAAAAGATGATACGAAAAATAATAACAATAGATGAAGAAAAGTGCAATGGATGCGGATTATGTGCAGAAGCCTGCCATGAAGGCGCAATTGGAATGGTTGACGGGGTAGCAAAATTATTAAGAGATGACTACTGTGATGGATTGGGAGATTGCCTACCCAGCTGTCCCACCGGAGCGATCACCTTTGTTGAACGGGAAGCCGCAGCCTATGACGAGGCCGCTGTCCTTGAGAACATCAAAAAGCAGGAAGCAGCTAAGAATGGCAGTGCCAAAGCCGGTGGCTGTCCAGGAACCCAGGCGAAAACAATGATCCGGGACACGGTTGAAGATGAAGGTTTAGAGCCGTTGGCCTGCGGTTGTCCGGGATCATCATCCAAAGCAATTGTTCGGGAAGAACCGACAGCCGATAAACCGGTCGCGACTACAGCACCCGAATCACAATTAAGACAGTGGCCGGTTCAGATAAAATTAGCACCGGTTAATGCACCCTATTTCAATGGTGCACACCTATTGATTGCCGCAGATTGTTCAGCCTATGCCTATGCTGATTTTCATAATCGCTTTATCAAAAATAAGATTACCTTAATTGGCTGTCCCAAACTAGATGCTGTTGACTACGCTGATAAACTGACCGAGATACTAAAACTTAATGATGTCAAAAGCGTCACTGTCGTGCGAATGGAAGTCCCCTGTTGCGGAGGTATCACAGCAGCAGTTACTTCGGCGCTTCAGAATTCAGGAAAAATGATTCCCTGGCAGGTAATAACCGTCACTACGGATGGAAAAGTACTGGAAAACGTATAGAAGATGATCATGGATAAGGAGGATCAGGTCATGGAAAAAAAATATCTAAAAAATATTGATGTGGCAGAGGTGTTGACATTTGTAGATATGGTAACATATCAAGACAATCAAATTGTCAGTAAGACATTAGCTCAGTCATCAGCACTCAGCTTAACATTATTTGCATTTGATAAAGGTGAAGAAATCAGTTCTCATGCATCTGATGGTGATGCAATGATTATTGCGCTTGATGGCGAGGGTGAAATTACGATTTCAGGTGAAAAATATATCGTAAAAAAAGGCGAAACAATTGTTATGCCGGCCAATAAACCTCACGCAGTTCACGCAAACGAACAGTTTAAAATGTTTTTGATTGTTGTTTTCCCGCAATAGATAGACTAAGTCAAGACAAGTTCACGAAGAATAAATTTAAAGAATAGGCCTACCGATAAAATTTTGTCCTGAAAATAGTTGCCTAAAAAATACAGCCATGTCCCAAAACGCCGGGGATGTGGCTTTTTTTGATTAAAAATTGCCAAAAGAAGTCTTACTTTGATTAAAAATCAAATGCATTTGATTTTTAATCAAAGTAGCAAAAATGCGCAAAAACATAGGCTGCAGCATTGTTTCGTAAACCTTTGCAGAAGTGGGGAAAAAATATTTTAAAAAGGCTTTAATTTGATCTTTTTGTGACAAAGTGGTGTTGTAAAAATAGAATGATTATGGTATGATAGCCCTGTCGATACATATATATACAAGTTGACAAAATACGAATTTTTCCTGTTGATAAATCGGTGATAATAACATACACTGATACATAGAGTAATTTGACCGGGAAACAATAATGGAGGAAAACATTATGGCTTTTAATATTGCAGTTGCAGGTAAAGGTGGCGTTGGTAAAACAAGTCTTACCGGTATGCTTATTGAATATTTAGTAGCGGAAGGTCTGGGTCCTATTTTAGCAGTGGATGCAGATGCTAACGCAAACCTCAATGAAGTGCTTGGCGAAGAGGTGGATCTTTCCATTGGTGAGATCAAAGAAGAAGTGAATCGAGCCGAAATGGATGGCGTACCACTGCCTCCTGGTGTAACTAAAACAGATTTCTTAAGACTTCGATTAAATCAGGCAGTTGCTGAAGGAAATGGTTATGACCTACTGGTTATGGGCCGTAGCCAGGGCGCTGGCTGTTATTGTTATGTTAACGGAATTCTGAAAACACAAATTGACATGCTGGCAACAAACTATCAATACATCATTGTCGATAACGAAGCCGGCATGGAACATCTAAGTCGGGGAACCCTTGGCAGAATTGACATGCTTATTCTTGTCAGTGACTGTTCCCGTCGGGGGATTCAGGCCGTTGGTCGGATTAAAGAGTTGATCACTGAACTAAAACTAAAAGTACCAGTGATCAAGCTGATCGTTAACCGCGCGCCAGATGGCATTTTAAACGAAGGAACAGCCGAAGAAATTAGAAATCAGGGTCTTGATCTCATCGGTGTAGTGCCACTGGATCAAAATGTTTTTGAATACGACGCCTACGGCAAACCACTGGTTCAGTTACCCGCTGATTCACCAGCCAAGGTGGCCTTAAGAGATATTGTCAACAAACTAGAAATCATCAAAAACGGCAAGAAATAGATTTTAAATATTAGAAAAGGGCTGTTTTGCAGCCCTTTTAGACGGAAACTGCGGAAAAGGGGAGATTGTTATATGAAAAAGGTACGATTTAATATTAAAGGAAAAAGATCGGTTGACTTAATTGCAAGCAATGGAGAAAACCTGCTGGAAGCTGCCAGACGCGCCGGTGTGATGATTGATTCGCCATGCAGCGGCAACGCCACCTGTGGTAAATGCAAGGTGAAAATTACGTCGGGTCAGGTTAAAACAGAAAAATCCCGGCACATTTCTGAGCAAGAAATGGCTCAGGGGATAGTGCTGTCTTGCAATGCAACTATCATTGAAGATATCGAGGTGGAAGTACCAGATTTAGCATCTTCTTTTGTAAACGAAATGCAGATCACCGATCTATCAGACAATGAAAATAAGAACATCAAATATGTCCGCAAGAAAATGATCAAAGAAGGGATGACCAATGCCAGTCGGCTCTGGTCTGAGATTATTCAATTGCCATGTCCTAGTATTGAGGACAACAGTGCCGATGAAGATCGGTTAAAACTCTACTTTAAGCAGAATTTAGGCTACGAAGACATCACGATCAGTTTGAATGTCATGAAGAAACTGCCAGATGCCTTTAGACAGAATGATTTTTTAATTGAAGTTGTTTATTTAAAACGCCGGGAAGTGGCTGAAATTCTCGATGTCAAACCGGGAAATGGCGAAAAGTCGGTACTCTACGGGATTGCCCTGGATATTGGCACGACTTCCGTATCAGCCTGTCTGGTAGATATGAACACCAATGAGATTTTAACAAAGGCCTCGATGGGAAATGCTCAGGTTAAATATGGAGCCGATGTGATTAACCGGATTGTTTACTCAGAAAAACCCGGTGGTTTAGAAAATCTTCGTCATGCGATCGTCGATGAAAGTATCAATAACCTCATCGAAAAGTTGGTAAAAACAATCGGCATTACCAAAGAAGATATTTACGAGGTCTGTGCCGCCGGAAATACAACCATGAACCACCTGCTGCTGGGATTAAACCCGGATTATTTAAGACGGGAACCCTTTATTCCGGCTATTAATGACATTCCGGAAATGAAATGTGCAGAATTGGGGATCAATGTTAATCCGGAAGGAAAGATATATTTAGCGCCGTCCGTTGCCAGCTATGTTGGCGGGGATATTACTGCTGGGGTCTTTGCCGTACCCGTTTGGATGCGGGAAGACTTCACCATGCTGGTGGATTTGGGAACAAACGGGGAAATTGTCTTTGGAAACAAAGATTTTTTGATGACCTGTGCCTGTTCAGCCGGACCAGCTTTTGAAGGTGGCGAAATAAGTTGTGGTACCCGGGCAGTGCCTGGTGCCATCGAACAGGTTACCATCAATGAAGACGACCTAAGACCTTTTTATAACACGATTGGTCATTTAAGTCCGGTGGGAATCTGTGGTTCTGGGATTATCGATTTAATTTGCGAAATGAAACGAACCGGCATCATCAATGGAAAAGGACGAATGGAACGGGATTTGAATCATCCCCGGATTAAATTTGATGAATACGGCATTGGGCAGTATCATCTCTATTCCAAAGAATTGGATAATGGCTCGAAAGATATCTATATCACAGAAATTGACATCGACAGCTTTATCAAGGCAAAAGGAGCAGTCTTCTCGGCCATTTATATTTTAATGGAAAGCCTCGATATGCCGATCGATGTGCTGGAAAACATTTATGTTGCCGGCGGAATTGGCACCAATCTCGATATAAAAAATGCCATTGCCCTGGGGATGTTGCCAGATATACCGGTAGATAAATACTACTATATCGGAAACAGCTCAATGCAAGGATGTTACCTTGCCCTGACCCTAAGTGAAGGAAAAGATAAGATTCGGGAGATCTCTCAAAATATGACTTATATGGAATTGAGTGTACACCCAACCTATATGGACGAGTTTATTTCGGCTTGTTTTATACCTCACACCAATATGAATTTATTTCCTTCGCTGGAAAACTGAAAATAGGAGATTGAGAATGGAAAATACATTACGGGACGAAACCGCAATAGAAGAAAAAAGAAAAGATAAATTACCCTATGAACACTATAAGGGGCTATTAAAAGACCAGGATCCGGATACCATTGCCAACAACAGTACCTGTCCATATGATGCAGAAGGTAACTTCTTCACGGTCACATTGATGGGAACACCATACAAGGTGGCCTATCCGGCTGGCGATGTGACAGACTTTGAGGGTCGGGATTTTGACAATTACAAGCTCAAAACAATGATTTTGCGTTATTTGATTAATGCCAAAGGGGTCAAGGCCACCGGTGAAAATATCGCTTATCGCGATGTTTCAGGCGGAAACATTTATTATCCCTGTTTTGAAGGACGCTGTTTAAAGCGGTTTGCCTTTACCTTTAATTATAATCTTGATGGATTAAAAAAAGCGATGGTTGTGTTGGGTGCCGAACCACAAAGTATCGGTGATCTTTCCTGGCGTTTTGAAGTCATCAATAATATGTTCATGACGGTTATTCTGTGGATTGGTGATGATGAATTCCCACCAGAAGCACAGATACTATTTGACGCTAATTTCCCCTCTGCCTTCAGCGCCGAAGATATGGCAGTAATGGGTGATATCTTTATTCCGGCATTAAAAGAACTCAGCAAGAAATAATGAAACAATCCAAGATACCGGATATAGACCCCCATTTTTCGGAAAGTAGTTATCGCGTCAATCGGGATCTGTTTAAAAAATTTGATCCCCTGGTGATGAGTGAAAAATCACTTTGTCCCTTCGATTCGAAAAATGGGCGGTTTGAAATAAGAGTCCTCGGTGATTCCTATTTTGTGGATCACCCGAGTGGCTTGGTGCGGAATGCCTTGGGGGGAGAATTTGATAATTACTCGATCAAAATTTTCATCCTCCGCTATTTGATGAATGCCACTGGCAAAACGCAAAGCTCAGAATGGATCAGCTTCAAGGAATTTCCTGACGGCCCGATTTACTATTCAAATTTTCATAAACGCTGTATTCAGGTTTTTGCCCAAATTGGCAATCAAAAGCCAGACCAGTTAAAACAATATATGGTTAATCAAAAAGCGATACCATATGGCAAAGGTGATCTTTCCTGGCAGTTCACAGTAACACCGGGGGTAGAGATTGTCTGGATTTTATGGTTTGGGGATGATGAGTTCGAAGCAGAGGCGCAAATTCTATTTGATAAAAAATTAACAGACGTTTTTAATATTAAAGACTTAGCAATTTTAGGAGATGTTTTGATGATTTCACTGAAAACCTTTACTTTGTCTTTAGACTCTAAAAAAAAATCGGATAAATTTTAGAAAAATGCCGAAAAATAATTGACAAACTTTTAACTAATAGTGTACAATCCCGAGTTTGACACTTGAACAAAAATAAAATCCTGTAAAGCCTTGATACAGCAGGCTTTGCAGGATTTTTCTGTGATGTAAAAAGTGCGTACTTTTTTATTTTTTTGTGTCTTTGA
>NZ_CAKMJU010000137.1:0-4606 GCF_927416815.1 uncultured Acetobacterium sp.
AACCGGTGCGATCGGTCAACTCGGAAAGAAGCTTGAGGATTTGTCCAACTTCGCTGTTTGAACAGGTGGATCTCAAGGTTTGCCGTGAACTGCCGGTGATTGCGTTTGACCTCACTGGTCATCAAACCCTCAAAGCTGACAATTGGGGCAAGGTTTATCTGAATCAAAGACAGCACGCCTACTCGGTGGCTCCAAAGTATGCCCAGTGTCCAGTTCACCTGGTGTTAACTTCAGCGCTGGTGATTATTCAAGATGAAAACTTTCGTGAAATTGTTCGCCACCGGCGTCTTTACGGAGATGCCAAACAAGAGCAGATGGACTGGCTGCCCTATCTGAAACAATTATCACTGCGACCCCGAGCCCTTAAATATACGGGAGTCTATGAACTGATGCCGGAATCCATGCAAACCTATCTGACCACCTGTTCAAACAGCGAAGTTGGACAAATCCTCAAGCTTCTTTCCGAGTTGACCGATCGCACCGGTTTTGACAGTGCGGTGAATACGGTTGATCATGCGATAACCCATCAGGTGAGGGATGCCGACAGTCTGGAGAGTCTTTACCGTCGCCTGTATTCCGATATCCCCGAGCTACCGGCCATGACCCTTCCTCCGGGTATTCCAAAGATGACCCCGATGCAGCCTAATCTGACGGCTTATGATGTGTTACTGCAGGGAAAGGGGGTTGACGACCGTGTTGGATAAAGAAATCATCGAATGCTGCCGAAAGCTACGTCTGAGCCGCAATCTGGCTGATTTGGCGCAAACCACCGAAGGCAGCAGTCATCAGGAATATCTGTATCAGATACTCAGTGAAGAACTCCATTATCGGGAGATCACCCGCACCCAGAAGTTAGTGAACAGCGCCGGTTTCTATGGGATTAATACCTTCGAAGGGTATCGCTTTGATGAAATCACCCTGCCTTCAGATCTGACCCCGGAAAGCCTGAAATCCCTTGCGTTTATTCACGAAAAGAAGAATCTCATCCTGTATGGCGGCACTGGAACCGGTAAAACCATGCTGTCAACCGCCCTCGGCGTAGCCGCCTGTCGGCAGGGAATCCCGGTGAAATTCTTTCGGACAGCAGCCCTGGTGAATAAACTGTCCGAAGCTAAAACCGCTGGCACCCTGACCGCTTTTCTGAAAAGACTGAATAAAGCGGAAGTCATTATCCTGGATGAATATGGTTATGTACCACTGGATCGAACGGGAGCACAGCTCCTGTTCGAAATCATATCCGATTGTTATGAACGTCGGTCTATCATTCTTAATACCAACCTTGAATTTTCCCGATGGGTCAATGTGCTCTATGATGAACAGATGACGGCTGCCATGCTGGATCGGCTCCTTCATCACTGCCACCTGCTTATGTTTCCGGGACCCAGTAACCGGATGCGGGAATCCAGCATCAATGAGTTGTACCGTTCAATATCGGACAATCAATTAAAAAAACAATAAAAAACTGCCTGCAATGCTTTGAGTTTTATCGAAATCGCTTCGCATTTCAGCTTGCAAAACTATGGATTTTCCATAATGCAACATTCTGTATTTTTAACTTGCAACTTTCTGCAAAAAGTACTTGCAAAAAACACTATATGATATGCGACATGTTTACGACACGTTTTACTCTTTTTTTCGAATGTTTATATTTGTACATGAATTACCACTTTCATTTATTAGACCTTAAAAACGAATGCACCATAAAATAACTAATATCTGCCCTCCATTCTGATCAACCCCATGCAATTGCGGACGGATTCCATGATTGTTTTCCAGGTAATTTCCGATGCATAAGAAAATTTCTTTTGATAAGCCAGCCAAAGATTTTCCATGACACTGCTATTTTCCACTTCATCAACGATCAACAGCATATCTTTTAAGTAATGCTCTGTACCACGCTTGTTCGCAGTTGCCATCAGTGCCTGATTGAAAACTGTAGGATTCATGTTTTCACCATGTAATTGTAGCAGGCTGTGGATGTCATAAAAATCTCTCATGCGGGTATTGGTGGTATTGCGGGAAATAATGGTTTCCAACTTTTCGGCCAGAATCGTCTCCAGATTGTAAGCCCATATATCAATTTGACGTTCTTCCAACATCAGTTTGAGTTGATACCGAATTTCTTTAGGGGTAATGACATCACCTGTGGAAATATCTACCTTAAATGGTGTGATCACGCCGTCAAATTTTGTCTCGATACTAACCCTGATCCCCGGATACTCAGCTTCATCCATTATCTCACCAATGCTCTTGATATAAAAAGATACCCCATCGTCCAAGGGAACCGAGGCAATCGAAGCAACGATCTGCTCCACGTCATCGGCATTCACATTGATTCCTTTTACCGTGGCATCTAAATCCATGGTCGATCTTGCGTTCAACCCGATCATCGCCGTTACTAGAATTCCCCCCTTCAAAATGAATTGATCTTTATATTCAGAAAGAGAAATTCGCTCCAGAAATCGTTCCATCATATAATGTCGCATCAGCATCTGGGCATCCGCTGATTTCTTTTTTGATAGATTACGGATCAAATCCTTCAGTTGTTTTGATGTCTTGATCATAATAGTACCTCCAGATATTGTCGCAAAATTTTTTCAACCCGAAACAGGGATGCATACTGCATTAATGTTCGCAAATTCTTATCTTTGCGTCGGACATATTGCTTTATTGCGTCTTGAAAGGTTTGGATTTCAATCCCTTTGCGACTGCGGATCAGATCACAGATGGTTCTTTCCATATCATAAACCGGAACCGTATGTCCAAAAGACGTCTGAGCAGTGGTGCGGCCTACTCCATGAAGCTCGGGCTTAACCGTATAAACCTGGACGCCATCGGCTTTCAGCCGGTTGGGATTATAGCCAGTCTTAACTGTAATCGAATAGGGAGCTGGTTCTCGGTCCGTCAAATCATGAAGAAACAAAGCGGTTTCATGAGAAAAGACCGCTTGTTTACTGCAAAGATGAATCAGATACAACGCGTCGATCCAGGTATCCGCTGAAGCATAGATGCCATGAGCCACCTGTTCCAGTTTTTTCTCTTTGATATAATCATAAAATACAGGTTTAGAAATTCCTTCGGCAACAACCTGCGAAGTTTGAACAATACCATCATGTTCGGCCATCAATTTATCCAGCTGTTCGTATTGTTTCACGATTTCACTTCCTTTCGTACTAATATTATAAACATTATTAGTACGAAAGTAAATATGCTGAACGCTCTATTCATAAACCTAAATCGGAAAGAAGAAAATGGCTCCATGAATATTTCGGCTAAAAAACCAAGTGGGGATGCCAATTGTCAATTTTAAGTGTTTTTAGAATCGATCCCGTAGATTTCTCATGTTCCTTGTCAGCTTACCGAACTTCGATTCTGTGTGATTGTGAACAATCCGATGCACAAAGCCACAATTATCAGTCTTTTATTTGTAAACGACAATCCGCTCAATCGAACCCCTTTGTTCCCCCAATTTTTAATATCCCCGAAAAACTTTGCCAACTAGATAAGCTCTTTTGAAATTTCAAGTTACAAGTTGACTTTGTGATCTATACGTCATTAACGACCTTTCCAAAACTTTCAAGTTTCAAAAATTTAGATTTAAACAATTCTGTTGGCACTTTCTTTTTTAATAAATTATGAAAATTCTCATCATGTGTTGATATAATAATTTGTTTATCATTATTGACAATGATACTCCTTAATAAATCAATTGTTGATAAAACATTAATGCTATCCATAGATTGGATAGGATCGTCAATAAGGATACAATCATATTCTGTAGATTTCAATGCCGAAGCCAAGAAAATACATAAACTTAAAATGTTAATCTGAGCGGTACTAAAATATAAATTTGGAATAATTAATTCTGAGTCACTATTTTTTACATAAATATCCAATCGTGGATTTTCTCCATCTAAATTTGGTCTAAACTCTACCTCTTTGAAGTCAGGATGTGGATCAATTTTACAATATAATTTATTAATCAGTTTTTCATAAAAAAAGTCTTTAATTCGATCCTCTAAAAAATCTTTGACTTTTTCTCTCTCTTCTTCAAAATATGGTCTTACAGATTGTTTTAAAAAACAAAGCTCTGCCTCTTTTGTTTGTATTTCAATTTTTGTTTTTTCAGTTTGCAAAAACTCAGAAATATGTTCACTATTCTTATAGAGTGTAAATAATCCACCATAAATGAACTCAATCTCTTTTAAAATTCGTTTACTATCTTTATCTACACTTTCGATATACTGGCTTAGATTATTCAAGTCCAAATTTTTGATATCAAATTCAAAGTTCTCTTTGAAAAATAATATATAGTTATTCAATTCATCTTCCAAAAGTTTCTTTTTATTCTCCAATTCGCTTTTTTGAGTTTGTAATTTTTCTTCATTGAATTTAGAAAGCTCTTCTTTTAACGAAGTAAGTAGTTCATTTGAATTTTTAATTTTATCATTTACTAAATGGCTGCGTTAATGTCAAATAGTCCGCACATATTTCACGCTACAAATTCATGCGATAATACCTTCAACAGATTAATAAATGGAGGTATTTTTAATGTCCAAAGATGAACTGCACCTATTTCGTCGTCAGCAGATTGAGGATTATCGCA
>NZ_CAKMJU010000138.1:0-6275 GCF_927416815.1 uncultured Acetobacterium sp.
GCGCTGCTGGTTCAGGTTGCAGATGAAACGCGGTTCCATACCGCCCTTCCCATCCAAAACCCTGTTTCGCTAGCGCCATTCATAAACCAAAACTGCTTCAGCCAGCTCGATGTCGCCGGCTGTGCCCGCCTTATTCTGAGCTCGCAATGATGCTGCAGCTTTCGTCGCGAGTGATGGCGCTATTCGAGGTGCATGCTTTGAGTGTATATCACCGAAAACCTGAACGGCGCCAAAGGACATGCTCGGCGGCGCGTCGAGCATGCGACGCACACTTTGCTACCTAATAGGCCATAATCCGTATGTAGACTTTATTCAATCGACTAATCACACTGACAGAATATGTTTTATCTCTGACCACTCCAGAAGCCGAAAAAGCAACCACGAAAATTAAAGTTATCCACAAGAGTATTTTTTTATGAAATAGCGAAATATCGATAAGTTTACCTTTCAGTGCTGACTAGATCAACGGAACGTTTTGTTAATCTCAACAAATCATCCGTGAAGAGGATCTGCCACGACTATTTAAATTATCTTAGCCAAATGAAAGAATGGAGACTTTCAACATGTGTATAAATTTTGAAGACGCTATATTGCCATTTGGAAATGGAAATGACGATGGTTCGCCCAATTTAGAAGCCTGGCGATATTTTAAAAAGATGTATCCTTCTATGCCCAGCTCAGAGCGTCTTTACAATCAGTTGCGCCATATTTACACCCATTATCCTTATGATCTGGAAGAATTCTATTCGTTTTTAAAAGATTCTCTTGATAATGAAACCAATGCGGAGCGACAAAAGAGAATTGATGGTAATCGCAAGGCCTTACACGATTATCTGGACGATGGCGATTTTCTCAAATTGTTCCGGGGTGTAAATGACTATAGTCTACCCATCGAATGCGCTCTAAGTTATACTCTGGATAAAAAAGTAGCTGAATTTTTTTCTAATCGGAGGCTTTCAGAAAATGCAGAGCTGATAGAGACTGCATTTCATATTAATGACATTATTCTTTACACAAATTGCAGGAATGAAAAAGAGGTCATTGTGGTTCCTGAGTGCCTGGATTGCTTAGACTGGTATTTCGGTTAATCAAGAAGCTGCACCGGGAAATGAGACCCAGATTCACGGCAATGAGTTATTAGAAGAGGTAGTTTTTAAAACCTCTTCTTTTTTCATGTAAATTATTGGCCAGAGCGCCCCGCATTTTAACTCCCTCTTGAATCTGGTAGTTCTATTCCTGCCATAAATAAAACTGCTTAAATCGGCTTATCTGGCTTAATTTTCTAAAGTCTCCCACTTAATAATTGACAAACAATAACTTGCGAGTTATTATATTATAAACAGGGGGTGTGAGGTTTGCACAAAATACTTTTTTATAAAGACCCAAAAGGCAATGAGCCAGTATTGGATTTTATCAGAGAATTAAGCCGTAAAAACGACAAGGACAGCCGTGTTAATCTCAATAAGATCAATGATTACATTCAAATGCTCAGTAAATACGGTACAAAGATCGGTGAGCCATACATCAAGCATTTAGATGGCGAAATCTGGGAGATCAGGCCCTTAAGAAATAGAATCTTTTTCGTCGCCTGGGTAGATGGTAGTTATGTATTGCTACACCAGTTTATAAAGAAATCGCAAAAGACCCCTAAACGAGAAATTGAACAAGCCAAACGAGAATTGGCATTCTTAAAAGAAAGTGGTGAAGATAATGAATAATAAAGCAATTGGTAGTAGCTGGGCCGATGTCAGAAAAGAAATTTTCACACCTGAAGAAATTTTAGAATCTGATTTAAGGGTTGCACTCATGGGTGAAATCATTAAGGCACGCCATGAAAAAGGGATCAGCCAGAAAAAACTTGAAGAATTAAGTGGTGTCAAGCAGCCGGTAATTGCCAGAATGGAAAAAGGCACATCTGACCCCAAATTAACAACTATGATTAAAATCCTTGAATCTCTGGGGATGACTTTAGCTGTTGTGCCCATAAAAGAAAAACGCATGCACCTTAAACCGCCATTTAAAATCAATATTCCCGAAAATGGTGATAATCTCCCTATAAGCAGAGGTTAACCCATGAGCCGATACATTGAAATTAATGGTGTTGTTGAACTGCCCGATAATGTGGATCATGACCAATTCTGGAATGAATTCATTGATTTTCTTGAAAGTAAAGGCTATTATTTCGGCGGTGGTACCAAAGAAATTGACGAAGAGGGTAACCCAATAAAGTAAAATGCGAACATAAGCTCGGGCCAATACCCCGGCCCCGGCACCAGATACCCAGCCAGTTTGGCCAGTTCTTTGCTGGTTTCTGTACTTTTGTCAGATTTCTGCGGAATGTTCAAATCATTCCTTGACCCTTGATTTTCTTTCGCCCTTGCCTTGATCTCATCCTTAAATCAAGGTATATGGCGTTTTGCCACCCACCAAAACCCATGTTTTGATCCTGTCCAATTTTGGGCACGCCCGGTATAACGGAAAAATCCGGTGTTATGAAGTTTTCTAAAGTCGGTAATCCCGACATTAGATTAACCCCCGAATTTTCATGGGTTAAATTCACACCTCAATTTTGAGGACTGGCAAGATCGGCTGAATTTTCGACCGATGTTTTTTCATTCTGTCAAAGCTGAAAATTCAGAGCTGATATTTACCTCACCGAATTCTCACCGGTTACCAGATCGGCGCAATTTTTCGCCAGTGTTTTTTCCGCAATATTCATTTTCCAAGAAGAGGTCTAGATTGCTAAAAAAAATATTTCCGGCATTCGCTCTATTGGAAGAAGTTACCCTATCCAATGAAAATGTATTTTGAAATTCTTCATTTGAGGTGGGGGGATTGGCTCAACTACGGCATTTTTTTAATCTTCTCATCGTCTTCATTGCCTTTGTTCCTTTTTCTGGTTGTTCGTCATTACCGGTGTTTAGCACAAATGATTATCCCGTTAACCACGTCATACCGTAGCTCAGGATAACTTAACCTGGTCTTGACGTAGTGCTCAGGGGTCATAAAGTACATGTAATCGCTTATTTTCATGGAATTATTACTCAAAAAGCCAAAAATATAGTGTGTACGCAAATTGGGAACCGTATGCAATGTTCTGCCGGTCTAAAAATCCGTTCCCCTGGGGGTATTTGCATATCAATTGGCTTCTTCTTGCGGTTTCCTCTGTATAGTGTACAATTTAAGCATTAATAACTACCTTGCCATAACCTTGCCCCATAATACCCGGTTTAATTTGTTTCTGATAGAAAAATTATCGCAAGAAGAGGTTCTCTAAAATGTCTTGAACCCTATCGAATGACGGTCCGAATTTTTGAACCCGTTTTTTTTATGACCGGGGGTGTGGCCCATGGTGCGCACCGGCTCCCGGCTCTTCCGGATCACTGGCCAACGCCACCAGCAGCATTAACCACCCCCTCACGTACGGGAATAGTATCTCTGATGATTCTTGAACCCTATCGAATGACCTCTTCTGATGCGCCAGTAATAAGAACTGCTATGTTTTTATTTCTCCTTTACTCTTGAACATATGTTCAGCTGAAAAGGCAATTAACCCCGGCATTGTCGCCGTTTATGGCTGGTGGTTTATTTGAGAAAATAGTTTTAACTTTGTGGCAATACTCTTGCCATGTCTTTATTGCGCCCTCCCTGACCTCTGGCTCCTTCACCAAGGAACTTGTTAAGAAAATACTTCTGTCCTTTTACCGTGACCATCGGCTTTTTATAGGTATCATCAGCCCCGCATTTTCTAGTATATGGTATCAACGCTATTTCAAGTATTCCCATTTCAAGGCTGCGCTGAGTTGGTAAGCTGTTTTCTTTTCCTCTTCTTTTGGTCAAATATCTATTCGTGCGCATCCATTCAAAAAGTCTAATTTCGCCTGTATCCACACCGTTTTGTTTTAATATTATGGCCAGTTCTCTGATAGAAATCGATGATTCATTTGCCGTGATGGCATCTGCTAAAAGAACTTTTGGCTTTTGATCGTTTAGCAATGATTCCTTTTCTTCAATAACCTTTTGAGCATGTAGAACAGCCAGCGCCAAAAGCTCCTCCCCTTGGGGCTGATTCATCCTTTTGATTTCATACTCCATCTGATTAAACGCCGCAATATATTTAAGCCTCCAGACATCTGCTTTTGAACCAGTAAACCCCATGGCTATAAAACTAAATCCATCTCGTGTCAAATGATATTCTTTATAGTTATTCCCCTTGTGATCGAAATAGCCTTCAATGAATAGTTCTGATATTTTAACCCCCGGATTTTCGTGGGTTAGATTCTTGATCTTATTATCAATTGCATCCACTACATGGTAATGCTCCTTGCCAAATCTTTCCGCTATCTCCCGGCTGCTTACCAATAATAAACCATCTTTGTTTTCAATATTGATTAAATCGTTCATTTCTTTTTCCTCTCTGGTTTCATGGCCGAATTTTCGGCTTTGATAATCGATCTGCTATTTTTGGGGTAATGTCCTCTTCTTTTGCCGCCCTGATCATGCGATAAGCCTGGTATGGCCAACCAGTGAAATCATGGAAGCCCTCCCGGATGCTGCCAGTCTCAATGAAGTATCCTTTAACCGGCTCCGGCACCTTACGCCATTCTTTTGCTTTAATGATTTCTTTCTTAATTTCCGGTTTCTTTAGGTTTTTACTGGCATTCCATCGCTTCTTTGAAGGGCTGTCGGATTCTCTAAAGGTTTTTCTTGTCTCTTTAATCAGATAATGGGCCAGTTCGCTATATTGGCCGGTATCATCAAGGGGTGCGCAATTAATACGGCCATTTGTCCATATTCTGTCAAAATCCTTTGCTGTCACATGATCTATCGTGTTTGCAATCAGATGATGGTGAATAGATTTTCTTTTATATTCTGTGACCAGGATATACCTTAGCTCCTCTTCATTTTTTCGGTACTCTGCCCGGATCTTCCTGATAAACTTTTCAAGCTCAATCTTTGCCTCTTCTGGTACCAGCCTTTTTTCTTTTGCATATGTAAGAACAATATGCAAATCACCCGGGCCATAATTTGTATTAAGGATCCTTCTAAGTTTGGTTTCTGCATTCCGCTCATTGATTACTTGCATTTGCTCCGGCGTTGGCTTCTGGTTTTCACCTCTGGTGATTCCCTTTTTACTGAAACGTGTCGTGAACCGTTTGGTTATTTCTATGGTTCTGCCAGCTCTGCATGTCTCTTTGATGTATGGCATTTGGTTTACCTCTTGTTTTGAATTATATTGTCGGTAAGTTAATATCCTTATCAAGTCTGAAAGCTGATTACTCAGCCGTTTTTTTGCTTGTTATCCATCATATAAAAAGGTATAATTAGATAACGGATTATTTAAAGAACGCTATAGCATCCAAGCTTTAGCAGCGGTCTTTTCTTATTCAGTTATTTGTAATAAAACACAACACTCTCTTAAAACTCTCCCTACCGGTATTGCAGTGCCTGGGAGAGTTTTTTTCATGTCTTCCTTTCGTCGAAATTTCGACGAAACTATAATCCGTGCTTTCTGCCGATGGAGTCCTGAATTGGGACTACATCGCTAATTGTTTCAAAACTTCCGTTTTGGTACTTTTGCTTTGTCCTAAAATTAATGGGAAGAGGCCAGGAGTTTACTCTTTTCACAGCTAAACTACTGGTTCCTTCCCATTTGATTGTATTTCGCTGTTAAAATACCACGATTGGTGTACATCCGAAAATTGCGTATTACTTAACCAGCCCGATACTTTTCTTGTAAGCGTCCATTCTTTCCAGGGTAATAACCTTTTCTTTTTCGCCTGGTACCTCTTCTGGTACCTCTTCCGGAAATGGATCACTCAAATAATTGATAAGCTGATCCAAATTGATTAATTTTTTCCGCCCGGCCTTCACGCATTTGATCTTACCTTGATCTACAAGTCTTCTGATGGCGCATTCTGTGAGCGAGGTGTGCTGATCCAGGGCTTTTAATTCAGCTGCGCTTTGAGGGATCGTTCGCATTCTTGGGGTTTTCATGTTATACCACCTCCTTATTTGTAAGTTTTTTAATTGCATTTAGTACTCTTTGTTTTTCTTCTTGGGGTAACTCGTTTCTAAGCTTCCGACACAGTGTAGACTCAGCGATTCCAATAGCAGCTGCGACTTCATATTGAAATAGTCTTGCTTCTTTTATTGAATCGCTGAGTCTACACTGTGTCGGAAGCTTAGAAACGAGTTACCCCAAGAAGAAAAACAAAGAGTACTAAATGCAATTAAAAAACTTACAAATAAGGAGGTGGTATAACATGAAAACC
>NZ_CAKMJU010000139.1:0-9949 GCF_927416815.1 uncultured Acetobacterium sp.
GAATCACTGGTAATCGGCCATTTATAACCTCTGCGAAACAGCATATTGGTGGTAAACCGCTGTTCACTTGCCAGATAGGCCAGATGCTGGTGGGAATCGGTGTCGGTATAGGCAATGATCCCTGATAAATATGGGGTCAGGGGAATAAGCGTAGGTAGGTCTAGTCTAATACTTAGATAGATTAACAGAGTCAAATGTTTAGCAATTGTAAATTATGGTATATATAAAGAATAGCTACAAAAGTAACTATAAAAAAAGCACTTGACATATTAACATGTTATAATATAATGTTATTATCATTAACATCGTTGATTGGAGAAATCTAATGGAAATGAAACCGAAAGATTGTGATGAACAAGCTGAGATATTAAAAATTTTAGGAAATCCGATTCGCTTATGTATTGCCAGAGGTCTGATAAAAAAGGGCAGTTGTAATGTGACTTATATGGAAGAATGTCTTGGGGTATCACAATCATCTATTTCTCAACACCTGGCAAAGTTAAAAAGTGCTGGGATCGTTAAAGGATATCGTTCTGGCACTGAAATTTATTATCAAGTAGTATCAGAAAGTGCAAAAAAAATAATTAATGCAATATACGAGGAGGAAAATTGATGAAAAAGATTTTAATTGTTGGAGGCGTTGCCGGTGGTGCGACTGCTGCCGCGAGATTGCGACGTTTAAGTGAAGAAGATGAGATTATTTTATTTGAGCGGGATGAATATATCTCCTTTGCTAACTGTGGTTTGCCCTATTACATTGGCGATGTGATCAAAGATCGCAAGAAATTATTGGTTCAAACTGTCGAAGGAATGTCCAAACGATTTAACCTGGATATTAGAAATTTCAGTGAGGTCATTGCGATTGATCCGGTTGCTAAAACCGTTGAAGTGAAAAATCATCAATCCGGAGAAACATATACCGAAACCTATGACAAGCTGATTCTATCCCCCGGTGCGAAACCGATTGCACCACCAATCCCCGGATTGTCCGAAGCAAAAAATATTTTAACCCTGAGAAATATCCCCGATACCGATAAGATTAAAGCAGTCGTTGATAGCGGCAAAGTGAGACGGGCAGTGGTTATCGGCGGTGGTTTTATTGGCGTTGAAATGGCCGAGAATCTGCAAGAACTGGGTGCCAATGTAACCTTGGTGGAAAAACTCAATCAGGTGCTAAAACCACTTGATTTTGAAATGGCGCAACTGGCGCATCAGGAAATTAACGCGAATTGTGTCAATCTCATTTTAGAAGATGGAGTCGATCATTTCCAAAAACAGGGAAGTGAAGTCGTGCTCGAAAGCGGTCGGGTACTACAGGCAGATCTGGTCATTTTAGCGATTGGTGTGGTTCCTGAAAATGCCCTTGCCAAGCAGGCAAATCTCAAGTGCGGTCCCCGTGGTCATATTGTGACGACGGAAAATTATGAGGTCTTCAATGGGACAGATGACGCCGTTAATCCTGATATCTTTGCCATTGGTGATGCCATTGAGGTTAAAGATTTTGTCACCAAGAATCAAACGGCCATTGCACTAGCTTGGCCTGCTAATCGACAGGGACGGGTGGTAGCCGATTATATCAACGGAAAAACCGTCAAAAACCTCGGTATCCAGGGAACCGCGGTGGCAAAAGTATTTAGCAAAACAATTGCTTCAACCGGAAATAATGCCGCCCAACTGGATATGAAGAAGGTGGACTATCAAATTGTCGTCGCCCATCGCGCCAATCATGCTGGTTATTATCCCCATTCAACCAACATTGCCTTAAAATTACTTTACGATCCTAAAACGCTTAGGATCCTCGGTGCCCAGGCAGTTGGACAGGAAGGAACCGAAAAACGAATCGATGTAATTGCCACAGCCATGAAGATGGGTGCGACGGTTCTTGACCTTCAAGATTTTGAGCTCTCTTATGCACCGCCCTTCTCATCGGCCAAAGATCCGGTTAATATCCTCGGCTATATTGCTGAAAATATTGAAGATGGGGTATATAAAACAGTCGAATGGCATCAAATAGATGAGATCGTCGAAAAAGGTGGATTTCTGCTGGATGTCCGCTCACCGGTTGAAGTCAGTGCTGGTGCCATCAAAGGATCGGTCAATATCGAGCTGGATAGCTTAAGAGAACGCATTGCTGAAATTCCCATTTCCAAAGATGCCCCCATTTATGTGAGCTGTCAGGTCGGTCAACGGGCTTATCTAGCGATTCGGATTTTAAGAGGAAATGGCTTTACCAATATTTACAACCTGGCTGGCGGCTATAGCACGTACAAAACGGCCCATTACAAGTTGGCAGAACTCAACTTTGATGTTGGCGCCTGCATTGTCAAAAAAGATGACACGGATGGCGATGTCGATCAGGGTGGCAAAGGAAACGATGTGATTAAAAAAAAAGTTGATGTAACCGGACTCCAATGCCCGGGGCCATTGATGGCCACTTATGACGCCATAAAAAGTGTCGAATCGGGTGATCTGGTTCAGATAATCGCCACTGATTTTGGCTTTGTCAGCGACATAAAAAGCTGGTGTGAAACCAATGGCCATAACCTGGTTTCCCAGGAGACTGAAGGAAAAAGCTATATCAGCGTGATTCGCAAAGGTAGTGAAGGTGAAGCCTGTACTTTGATGCCGGCGGTATCGACTCAGAAAAATGCAACCCTGGTCGTTTTTAGCGGTGAGTTGGACAAGGTATTGGCATCAATGATCATTGCTCAGGGAGCGGCAGCCCAGGGGAAAAATGTGACCCTATTTTTTACCTTCTGGGGACTCAATGCACTTCGAAAAAGAGATGGAAAAGGCTACAACAAGACCTTTATTGAAAAAATGTTTGGTGCCATGATGCCCAAAGGGGCAGCTAGATTACCACTTTCGATGATGAACATGCTGGGAGCAGGACCAGCTATGATCAAAGGGATTATGAAGAAAAAACATGTCGATGATTTGGATACCATGATCAAAAAAGCTCAAAATGCCGGGGTTCGTTTTATCGCCTGCACGATGAGTATGGATCTTATGGGAATTAAAGAAGAAGAACTTATTGATGGCATTGAATACGCCGGTGTGGGGACCTATATTGCCAGCAATGAAAATGCCGGGACAACCCTATTTGTCTGATTCAATCGTTCAGAGTGGTTGACACGTAAAAACACATCAAAAGGACTGAAGCCTGACTTTAGTCCTTTTATTTTTGTCCGGATTTTAACATTTACAATAAGGTTTAGTTAAAAACTTCTGAATTTTGTTTTTTATATTTCAGATAGAAATATATCCAAATAGAGTAATAAGTGGTAAAATAAAAAAAAGTTATCATCGGGAGAGTCTTAATATGTTCGCATAGGGGGTCAGAATCGATGATTAGCTGGAAAACTTTGAAAGAAAAAGGTAAGGAGAAAAAATGTTAAAGCTTGAAAACATTTCATTTGAAGTTGAAGATGAAAAAGAAATTCTAAAAAATGTTAATTTAACCATTGAAAAAGGAAAATTCATCGCGATTACTGGACCAAATGGTGGCGGCAAGTCGACGCTAGCGCGAATTATTTCGGGTGTTTTAAAACCGACCCGAGGGAAAATCACATTTTATGGCGAAGATATTACTGATTTATCGATCACCGAACGGGCTAAAAAAGGAATCAGTTTTGGCTTTCAACAGCCGATCCGCTTTAAAGGGATTACCGTCCACGATCTGATCAATATCGCCAAAGGCGAAGACCTTTCAGCGATGGAGGCAAGTCATTATTTATCGGAAGTGGGTCTATGTGCTAAGGATTACATTCACCGGGAGTTAAATGATAAGCTGTCTGGGGGCGAAATCAAGCGGATTGAGATTGCCACCATCATCGCCAGAGATACCGCCTTATCAATTTTTGATGAACCGGAAGCCGGCATCGATTTATGGAGTTTTAATCATTTGATTGAGGTTTTTATGAAAATCCATCAAAGCAAAGAAAAATCGATTGTTATCATTTCCCACCAGGAGCGGATTCTCGATGTAGCAGATGAAATCATCGCGATGGTCGACGGAGCAATTATTATCCGCGGTGCCAAGGAACGGGTATTACCGGAGCTGCTTCATTGTGAAAACCCTGAAAATTGCGCATATTGTCACGATATAGTGGAGGCATAAAGAGATGAATGAGATAGCAAAAAAATTACTAAAAGACGTGACCGGACTAGAAGAAATGCCAAAAGGAGCCTACAATATTCGGGAAAACAGTAAAACGGTTTCCAGACAGTCCAGTGAAAACATCGATATTGTTGGAAAAGAAGATAAATCCGGGATAGACATTATCGTTAAAGCCAATACCAAATCCGAAAGCGTCTTTATCCCCGCTCTGGTTTCTTGCAGTGGGGTTCACGACCTTGTTTATAATGATTTCTATATCGGCGAGAATGCTGACATCACAATAATTGCCGGATGTGGTGTTAGCACCGGAGATAGTTGTGATGGTTCTGAGCACAACGGGATTCATCGATTCTTTCTGGGCAAAAACTCCAGAGTTCGTTATGTTGAAAAGCATATCGGTGAGGGAACGGGCACCGGGAAACGTGTGATTGACCCGGTAACAGAGGTCGAACAGGAAGAAAACAGCTATATGGAAATGGAAACTACCCAGATCAAAGGGGTTGATTCGACCAGACGCTTTACTAAGGCTAACCTAAAAGACGGTGCAACCCTGGTGATTAAAGAAAAACTGATGACCCACGGGGAACAATTTGCAGAATCTAAATTTGAAGTGGATATGGATGGGGAAGATTCTAGTGTGAATCTCATTTCTCGTTCGGTCGCCCGAGATTATTCGCGGCAAACCTTTATTTCTAAAATAAAGGGGAATACCCGATGTATGGGTCATTCCGAATGTGATGCCATTATCATGGATCACGGCGTGGTCAGTGCCATTCCTGAAATCACGGCTAACAGTCTGGATGCAACTTTGATTCACGAAGCTGCCATCGGAAAGATTGCCGGAGACCAGATGATCAAATTGATGACCCTTGGTCTTACCGAAGCCGAAGCGGAAGCAAAAATTATTGATGGATTCTTAAATTAACAGCAAGGTAATTTTATCCTAGCCAAGCTGATTGCGGCGCGGGCACAGATTAAAAAAAAGACAGAGTTAAAGCTGATTTCAGGAAATGAGAAATCAGCTTTTTTTAGCTGTCTTTAAATCCTAGGCTTCCCAGACGACAAAATAAACCCCATCTTCCCGCTTTTGACCCTTTCCCAGCTCAAGATGCCTTAAGACAGATAAGTCAGAACTGATTTCATCAGGAGTCAGGCTAAATTTCTCAAGGCATTGCTGCATGGTGACACCGTCGTTATCCTTCATAAATAAATACAGATTTTTTTGTTGATCAGTTAAACCTTCGGTACCGGTATATCCAGAACTTTGTCGATCAAGCTTGGCGCTGTGTACGGCACCGGGGTCACAGGTTTGGGTCACCTTGTGTTGGCCGATCGCACAATCATCACAAAAAGTTTTACCCTTTACTTCATAAACATCATCGTCTTCAAGATTAATTCCACATTTAAAACATGTACTCATGTAACGTCTCCTTATCCGTGCTTTCTAATTTTCAATCAATTGATTCAAACAGTTTAAATAATTTCTATATCATACCATTATTAGTCTTGCCTTTCCATAATAATGATCAGTTTAGAGAAAAAATATTCAGAGATAATTATTGACATATGTTTATAAAGGTGTATAATATTCATAAAAGACATATGTCAATAAAAACAAGGAGATATCGATGAAAATTGCAATACCGGCTGATGAACAAATTTTAAATAGTGAAGTGTGTATGTCTTTTGGGCGCGCACCATATTTCTATATTTATGAAACACTTACGAAAATGGGGCACTTCATTGAAAATACGGCCGCAAGCAGCCCTGGCGGGGCGGGCGTTAAAGCGGCTCAAATCGTAGTAGATAATCATGCAGATATTTTAATTACACCACGGTGCGGCGAAAATGCTGCTGAGGTTTTTAAGGCCACCAAACTTGAGATCTATAAGAGCAAGGTTGGGTCAATCCATGATAATATCAATGCTTATCAGGAACAGAAATTGACTATTCTGGATCAGTTTCACGCCGGATTTCATGGCGTTGGTGGAGTTTGACAATGAAAATTGAACTAATCAATGGCGTGTCTCAAGGAACACTGGGGATCATAGAAAGTAGGTTGATGATCAAGTGAAATTAGCAGTACTCAGCGGAAAAGGTGGAACCGGAAAAACTCTGGTATCTGTCAATCTGGCAGCAGTAGCAAAAGAATCTGTTTATGTTGACTGTGACGTTGAAGAACCAAATGGTCATTTATTTTTTAAACCAACAGTGATAAAAACTGAAAAGGTAGTGAATAAAATTCCTGTGGTAGATGAAGATCTCTGCCTGGGCTGCCGAAAATGTGTCGATTTTTGCAAATTCAACGCTCTCGCCGCTATTGTCAATAAGCTACTGGTTTTTGATGATATTTGTCACTCATGCGGGGGTTGTATCATGCTTTGTCCGAGCAAAGCTTTGACCGAAAAGGACAAGGTCATTGGAGAGATAAATATCGGTATTTCCGAACAGGTCAAGGTGATTTCTGGTGTTTTAAATACTGGAGAAGCATCGGGAATACCAATTATCAAAGAGCTGTTAAAAAAAATAGCCAGTGAAAAAAGACTGACAGTGATTGATTGCCCGCCAGGCAGTGCATGCGTGGTGATGGAAAGTATTCGCGATGCGGATTATTGCATCTTAGTGGCAGAGCCAACCGTCTTCGGACTGAGTAACCTGGCCTTAGTTCATCAACTTGTCAACATTTTTAATAAGCCTTATGGGATCGTCATTAATAAATGCATGGAAGGTGAAAATCTAATTGATGCTTTTTGTCTTGAAAACAAAATCAAGGTTTTAAGTAAAATACCGTTTGATTGTGAATTAGGAACGATTAATTCCGATGGCGAAATTGTATCAAGAAGTGAACGCTACCAGGGTGTATTTTCTGCGTTGCTTCAAGCAGTCACGAAGGAGGTGCAAGATGAAACAGTTGCTTATTCTTAGTGGAAAAGGCGGAACTGGAAAAACAACGGTAGCAAGTGCGTTTATCAAGCTGGCTCAGGCTAAGGTTTACGCTGATTGCGATGTCGATGCACCCAATTTGCATCTTGCTTTAAAACATACAGGTCAACCTAAGCGAACTGATTTTTACGGGATGCCAAAGGCAGAAATTAATACCATTCTCTGCGCAAAATGTGATCGCTGTATCGAAGATTGTCGATTTGATGCGATTCAGGTGGTTGACAATAACTATCGGATTGATCCATATCAGTGTGAAGGCTGCGGTGTCTGTGAAATGGTTTGTCCGGTTCGAGCGATCAACTTAAAACCCCATATTTCTGGAGAACTGATGTTATACGACAAAGATGTTGTCTTTTCAACTGCTCAACTCAAAATGGGCAGTGGCACATCGGGGATGCTGGTTACCGAGGTTAAAAAACAAATGAAATCAGTCGAGCGGGGTGATGAGCTGGCAATAATTGATGGATCACCGGGAATCGGCTGCCCGGTTATTGCATCGATTAGTGGGGTGGATATGGTATTAATTGTTGCAGAACCATCGGTTTCAGGAATCAGTGATATGGAGCGGATTATTAAAACAGCCCAGACCTTTCATACAAAAACGGTTGTATGTGTCAACAAATACGATACAAACCTGATAAAAACACAAGCGATTATTGACTATTGTCAAGCCCAGAAGATTCCATATATGGGAAAAATCCCCTACGATAGAAATGTTGTTGAAGCGGTAAATCAAGGACTCACCCTGGTCGATATTTTTTGCGACGCCGGCGTTGCAGTACAAGACGTGTTTGGTCATACGATGGAGATGTTATTGAAAAAATAGCTTAAGTCACGTTTAGGGAAACTTAAATCAACAGCTAATGAAGATAAGAACAGTAAGAATTAATATAGTTATTGACATATGCCATTCATGTATTATAATAATGCTGTTGATAGCATATGTTAATTAGCTTAATTATAATTATGAAAATCAATAACATTAAAGATAATCGGAGGTACTATTATGAAAATTGCATTACCCACGCGGGAGAACTTAATTGATAGTCATTTTGGACACTGTGAATATTATACGGTATTCACCATTGATACGAGTAGCAAAGAAATACTGAATCAGGAAATAATCGCTTCGCCAGCAGGATGTGGCTGTAAATCCAATATTGCCACAACACTTAAAGAAATGGGTGTAAAACTTTTGCTTGCAGGCAATATGGGTGAAGGGGCTGTTAATGTCCTGAGTAAGTCTGGCATTGAAGTTGTCCGCGGCTGCACTGGAAATGTTAAAGAAGTGGCGTTAAGCTGGTTGGCAGGGACCGTTATGGATTCTGGTGAAATGTGTCATGCCCATGAAGCAGGTCATGAGTGCCAGCACTAAGTCTTGTAGTTTTGATAAGGAGTTTTAGATTATGTCCAGACCAGTAAAATGGAAAAAAGTCTGTTGTTTGCCAGAAACGGATTTATTTGGACCACTCAATGCCAAGAATAGAGAAGATGGAATTATCACCATGTCAGTTGAGGAATACGAAACGATCCGCTTAATTGATCTCGAAGGCATGCTTCAGGAAGAGTGTGCCGAAAGTATGCACGTGGCACGAACCACGGTTCAGAAAATATATAATGACGCCCGGAAAAAACTGGCTGACGCATTGGTTAACGGGAATGTCTTGAAAATTCAAGGTGGTAATTATAAATTATGTGAAGAAGGTCAAGAAAATTACGGCTGCAGCCGTTGCCGTAAACGTCAGATGAACGAAAGCTGCGATTAATTTAAGATTTAAGAAAAACTGAAAATGATAAAAGAAACGAGGAGAATTTGGATGAGTGAAGAATGCAGTCAATCTTGTGGATCATGTGGTGAAGAGTGTGAAGACCGAAAGGTAGATTTTTCCGAACAACCCCATGAGCTGAGCAGAATTAAAAAAGTTATTGGTGTCGTGAGTGGAAAAGGTGGGGTTGGTAAATCGATGGTTACTTCCTTGATGGCAGTTACCATGAAACGAAAAGGCTATAATACGGCTATTCTGGATGCCGATATCACCGGTCCATCGATTCCTAAAGCATTTGGAATCAAGGAAAAAGCGATGCCGACAGAATTAGGAATATTCCCGATATCCAGTAAAACTGGAATTGAAATTATGTCCATCAACCTATTGCTGGAAAATGATACCGATCCGGTGGTTTGGCGAGGTCCGATTATTGCCAACACCGTAAAACAGTTCTGGACCGATGTGATCTGGGGTGACGTCGACTATATGTTTGTGGATATGCCGCCAGGAACCGGTGATGTGCCATTAACGGTCTTTCAATCGCTACCGGTAGACGGGATTATCATCGTCACATCTCCTCAGGAGCTGGTCTCAATGATCGTTGCCAAAGCTGTAAATATGGCAAAAATGATGAAGATTCCGGTGCTGGGATTGGTTGAGAACATGTCTTACTTCGAATGCCCAGACTGTGATAAGAAGCATTATTTATTTGGTGAAAGCCGCATCGAAGAAGTGGCAAAACAACATGGCATTGAGCTTGTGGCAAAAATGCCGATCGATTCCTCCCTTGCCGGTGCCTGTGACAAAGGGCTGATTGAATTGTTTGATAACAGCTGGCTGGATCATATCGCTGAAATTCTGGCAGTAAGTTTAGAAGAAAACACAAAAGAAAATGAGGAACCAAGTCTGAAACATCTCTAGTATTAAGCAAACCAAATTCTGAGCATAGCAAACAAACCATCAAGTGATGGTCAAAAAAAAGTATTGGTTCCTCATTTTCTTTTGTGTTTTCTTCTAAACTTACTGCCAGAATTTCAGCGATATGATCCAGCCAGCTGTTATCAAACAATTCAATCAGCCCTTTGTCACAGGCACCGGCAAGGGAGGAATCGATCGGCAT
>NZ_CAKMJU010000140.1:0-12183 GCF_927416815.1 uncultured Acetobacterium sp.
AAATAGTTGGCCAGTTTGCGGGTATGGGTGGCGATGCCACTCATCCGTTGCAGATAATTCAGGGCAGTGCGCTCACCGGAGAGCAGGGTTCGGGCATCGGCTTTCACGACCGCCACAAGATCCCCTGGTTTGACGGGTTCACCGTCACTAAAAAACGTTTCTAGTCTTGCACTTTCATCCAGAAGTTCAAATACCCGCTGGTAAACAGCCAGACCGGCAATAACCCCCGCTTCCTTGGCAATCAGCTCGACCTGGGCTCTGACGCCCGCTTTGATGACAGCGTTGGTGGTGATGTCCTCACTGGTAATATCCTCTTTAAGTGCGGCTAAAATTAGCGGATCAATGTTAAGCTTTATCAATTCGTTCAATTACCTTACTCCTTTCGATTTCGTCTAGGATGACGGTTTTATAGTCGGTTTTTAACTGCTCAAGATCTTTGTAGTCATCAAGATCAAGGGTTGCTTTTAAAATCTCGGCGGTTTTATAATGATTTTGAGTATTTTTGGCTGCTCTTTTGGCAAAGACCAGGCTTTCAAGTAGCGAATTGCTGGCCAACCGGTTAGCACCGTGAACCCGATTGCAACTGATTTCTCCAATCGCATATAAATGCTCCATCGAGGTTCTGCTGTCCAGATCGACTTTTATCCCGCCCATAAAATAATGTTGGGCGGGGGTCACCGGGATACATTCGCTGGTAATATCATACCCTTCTTCCAGACAATGCCTAAAGATATTGGGAAAGCGATGGATAATCAACTCACGACCCATATCCTGCATCGACAACCAGACGAAATCACTTTGATCTTGTTCCATTTGCTGATGAATGGCCTTGGTTAGCAGGTCGCGGGGCAGCAGTTCATCGACAAAACGCTGCATTTTGCGGTTATAGAGCACCGCCCCTTCGCCCCGTACCGATTCAGAAATCAGAAAACGCCGCCCCGGTTTCTGCGAATAAAGGGTCGTCGGATGAATTTGAATATAGCTGATGTTTTCTACTTCAATCTGACGCTTTAAGGCGATCGCGATGGCGTCTCCGGTCAAGTGGGCTAAATTGGTAGAGGAGTCAAATAGCCCCCCCAGTCCTCCGGTTGCCAAAACGACATAGTCGGAATGGTATAAATGAATTGCTCCTGTCCCATCACTGGCCACGATACCGCTGCAATGATTATCCTGAGTGATCAGATCGACCATTGCCATATTTTCAATAATGGTAATATTGGGTCGCTTTTTAACCGCAGCCAAAAGCTTACTGGTGATTTCTGCTCCGGTCAGGTCTTCGTGATAGAGAATCCGGGCTTTGGAGTGGGCGCCTTCTCTGGTATAGACCAATTGGCCGTTTTTCTTTTCGAATTCGACCCCCAGGTCAATCAGATCCCTGATAATCTCCGGCGAGCTGCGGATCATCACATCGACCGAAGCGCGGTCATTTTCATAGTGTCCGGCTTTTAAGGTATCCTCGAAAAAACTGTCATAATCATCGGCATCTCTGAGGACGCAGATCCCACCCTGAGCCAGGTAAGAATCACTTTCATCGACTGCCCTTTTGGTAACCATCAGAATCGCTTTGTTTGGCGGAATATTCAGGGCATAAAATAAACCAGAAGCGCCAGTTCCAACGACAATGATATCTGTTTTCGCCTTCATTTGATGTGCTCGCTCATTTGGCCAGTTCCAGCATTTTTTCCAAAGCCAAAACTGCCTTTGTCCGGGTTTCATTGTCGACTTCGATCTGATTGATGCCGTTTTCTAGCGCATAAGCGACCTTACCTAAGCTGATCTTTTTCATATTGGGGCAGATCTGCTTGTTATTGATGGTATAGAACTTTTTACCTAGATTATTTTTCTTGAGCTGATAAAAAATGCCAATCTCCGTCCCGATGATAAATTCATCGGCATCACTGGCGGTGGCGTAATCAATGATCCCCGAGGTAGACCCGACATAATCGGCGCCACCTATCACGGTCATGGTGCATTCGGGATGAACCAGTACCTTGGCCTTGGGATGGGCGGCCTTGGCCTCTTCTAACTCATCGATCATGATTTCGTCATGGACGTGACAATAGCCGTCATTAAAGATAAACTGCTTTTCCGGAAGCTGGCTGGCAATGTATTGGCCGAGGTTCTGGTCCGGCACAAAATAAATATTTTGTTGGGGTAACGCCTTAACAATTTTCAATGCATTGGACGAGGTCACACAGACATCGACATATTTTTTAATTTCGGCGGTTGAATTGATATAGCAAACCACCGCCAGGTCATCGTATTTTTCGCGAACTTCTTTGATTTTATCAATCGCCGCCATATGCGCCATCGGACAGTCAGCCAGGGCTTCCGGCATGATCACGGTTTTCTGGGGACTGAGTATTTTGGCGCTTTCGCCCATAAAGGTAACCCCACAAAAAACAATCACTTTTTGGGGCAGCTCAACAGCAATTTTGCTGAGATAATAGGAATCGCCGACATAATCGGCAATTTCCTGGATTTCATCGTTCACATAGTAATGGGCTAAAATAACCGCGTTTTTTTCTTTTTTCAGTTTTTCTATTTTTGACAAGAGCTCTTTCAATTTTCTATGCCTCCACCTTTTAATCGGGTTTTCATGATTAAAAGTATAGCACGGATCTTTACAGCTGACAAGCTGACTGTAAAGTTTATTTGATAAACTTTACGGTATTCGTTGAACTAGCCGTACCGACCAATTGTTAATCTGTTTTATGCTGCACTACACGAAATCCGCTATGCTTCTTTCGTTTAAGCCGCGGGCAGTCGCCAACTACAAGCAAAGCTTGTGATTGGCTCGTTGCCTTCGCGCAAGCTCGGACAGGCTACGCCGTGTCCGCCTTGATGCATAGGGTCTGACCCCTAGGTCACAACATGATGTAACAATTGTCGGTACTGCTTTATTTAATCCAATGTTTTTCTTAGTGTAGAAACTTCTTGATCTTTCGGTTGCCTGCGATCATCTGTCCGCCGATGATGATGCCGGCCTGGTAGTGGAGTTTGGTGTCGTCGCTTTCTGAAGTGAGCTGTTCTAGTAAGTGCTGGTTGGCGAAGACGTCGTGGTAATAGCCGAGATCGTCCTGAATTTTTTTAAATGCCGCGATTGATTTGCTGGTTTTGTGGTCAACTATGCAAGCTAGCGCTTCAATCGCATAGCGGAGCTTCTTGCTTTTGATGCGGACGCGGTGAATCGCCTGTTGATCTTTTACATCCAGGCTTTTCATGCTTTTTTTGATTTTTTTTAGCCAATTGTCAACCTGCTTTTCGGTGTATTTTTTTAGCGATAGCTGTAGCAGTGGTGTGCTTTCATCCCAGGGGCCATTAAGCTTCCATACCCAAATGTCTAGTAGATCAAGGACAAAGGCATCGGTTTCTAGATTTGTTAATAGTGCCTTAAAGGCAATTTGACGCTTGCCGATAAGATGGGCTTTAATGACCTCAAAGTCACTGATCGCCAGGACGCTGTCTTTTTCGATTTGCGAAATTTCTTCCAGCAGCACATCCAGCTGCCGGACTTCGCTAAATTGCTGCGCCATTTTTCTCAGCCTATCCTGCTTCTGCTGGTAGTCTGCTCTTTTAAATAATGGCATAAAAAAAGCCAGTATCGCCCTAAATTTTCGAATTGACACCCTAACCTGATGAACCGATTCGGGATCGCTGAGATTTTCAAACAAACGATCATAGCTATTTATAATTTCATTAAAGCCATTTTTCATTATAATCTCCACCGATACGGCCACCTGCTTTTTTGCTTTTATATTCAGGCTTGATTGTTTAACAAGCTTGACTGATTTTATCGGTGGTATCTGGGGAAGTACTAAGCCTTTTTGATATCGCCCCTGATTTTCCACTAATCGGACTGCTAGCTTTTCCATCATCATCTATATTTCCTGCCTTTCAGATTTTTGCTAGATTTTTATTCAGACCCTTATTTTATTTATATACCCAAGCTTGCCTCAAAACGTTGATTAAATCAATTGTTTTTACAGTAAAGAAAAACAGGAAATCAACAAAGGCTGACTTCCTGAGGTTATTGTCGGTACTGAGTTAACTTTTTTGATAATTTTCTAGGGCTCACACCGTGTTTTATTTGTTTCCCACTATTTCAATAATTTCGTCGGCAATCTGGGCCGGCAAAAATCCGCAGCAGTTATATAAATCTGGGAGATCACCCTGTTCCATCAAGGGATTTTCAATCGCGCGAATCCGTAACTTAGCGGGCTTAAAATCCTCGTTTTGAGCGATCGCCGCAGCCAGTTTTTCGCCAATTCCACCGCTTCTAATCCCTTCTTCCAAAATATAAACAAGCTTTGCTTGCCCCATGAGTGAGAAGATTTTTTCCAGCTCAAGCGGGTAAACCTTGATTAGTTTGATTAAGCGGATCTGCTTGTTTGCTTTTAATAATTGAATTGCATCATAGGCATTTTGGGTAATTCGGCCATAGGTCAGGATCACAATTTCCGGATGCTCAGCGTCTTTGCCTACTTCTGAAAAATCCTGATAAGAGAGATCCCCATCATGGCTACAACCGCTACGGTCATATTGCTGCTCTGCTCCTTTAGGGTAACGAATCACTGCCAGGCTTTTATCTTCAAAACAAGTTGTAAAACTGATCTTCATTTCATCATAGGTTTCGGGACTATAAATCTGTATTCCCGGGATCGAAGACAGGTAGGAACAGTCGTAGATACCCTGATGGGTAATCCCGTCTCCTGGCACTAGCCCACACCGATCCAGAGCCATAATCAGGGGCAGCGTTTGAATCGCGGCATCATGAATCAGTTGATCATAAACCCGTTGAACAAAGGTTGAATAAATGGCACAAACCGGGGTTTTTCCATTGGCCGACAGACCGGCAGCAAAGGTGACCGCGTGTTCTTCGGCAATCCCGACATCAAAAAAGCGCCGGGGATGAGCCTGACTAAATCGATCCAGGCCCGTGCCACCAGTCATCGCGGCGGTAATCGCGCAGATCGAATCGTTGCTATTGGCCGCTTCAACCATGATTTTTCCAAACATGGCTGAGAAATTGTCCTCCGATGCTTTTTTTGCAATCCCCTTATCGCGGTCAAAGGGGCCGGATGAGTGATACATTTCGGGATGTTCTTCGGCATCGGGGTAACCCTTTCCTTTGACGGTATGGATATGTACCAGACAGCACTTGCTTTTGCTTTTTGCCTCACTGAGCACCGATTCCAGTTTTTTCAGATCACAGCCGTCAACCGGCCCCAGGTAATCGAGACCCAGATGTTCAAAAAAGTTTTCGGCTACCACCCGTTTTTTTAGTTGCTTTTTAAATTTTCGGGTGCCTTCAACCAGACCATCGCCAACAAGGGGAATCTTATGCAAGAAAGACTGGGTATGGTGTTTTAAATTAAAATAGTTCTGACTATTTCTAATTTTTGATAAGTAGTTTGACAGGCCGCCGACATTTTCTGAAATAGACATTTCATTGTCATTCAAGATAATAATCAGTCTCAAGTTTTCTTTGTTACAATTATTTAAGGCTTCATAAATCATCCCATTGGTGAAGGAACCATCTCCAACTAGGGCAATAACATAATCTTTTTTGCCATCAAGCTGATTGGCCATCGCCAGTCCCAGGGCAGCCGAGATCGAGGTGCCACTATGGCCGGCTCCAAAAGCGTCTTTATTACTCTCTTTCCGATTGGTAAAACCAGAGATTCCCTGCCATTGCCGCAGGGTATGAAACTGGTGGTGGCGCCCGGTTAATAATTTATGGGCATAGCATTGATGGCCGACATCAAAAACGATTTGATCGTCGGGATTGTTAAAAACCCGGTGGATCGCCAGAGTTGTTTCAACAATCCCCAGATTTGATGCCAAATGGCCACCGTTATTTGCTACCGTTACTAAAATTTTACTGCGCATTTCCCCGGCCAGACCATTAAGATCTGCAATCGACAGATTCTTTAGGTCTTGCGGGGATAAAATATCTTCTAATCGCTTCAATTTGAATCCTTTCACCGTTTCTCCCCCACCACATAACACTTGGGATCATCAAAACTATTGCCATCAATCACAGCAATTTTTATTTTACGGTTTTTCGTAATCAATCCGTCTTAATTTATAATCATATCATATGAAGAATTATTTTTCTTTAAAATCTTCTTCCGGGCTCATCGGTCTCTGAGACCTGCGGGTTATCTGTTATCAGTACTTCAAAGTCATTTGCCGACAAGGGTTTATAGAAATAGTAACCCTGTATTTCCGGGCAATTATTTTCTTTTAAAAACAGAAACTGTTCTTGGGTTTCAACCCCCTCCGCAATCACACTCAGGTTCATTTGCTTGGCCAGATGGAGAATCGTTTTGGCAATGTTCCCGGTGTCATTTTGGGGATAATCTTTAATAAATTCGCGATCAATTTTAAGCTTGTCAAAATTGAGATTCTGCAAGTATTTTAATGATGAATAGCCGGTTCCAAAATCATCAATGGCGACCTTCACCCCCAGCGCTTTAATCTGCTCCAGCTGGCCTCTGATCCCTTCCATGTTTTCGACCAGAATACCCTCGGTAATTTCAATTTCCAATAATTCTGCCGGCATTTGATATTTTTCCAGCAGATTCTTGATAATTTGCGGTAGATCTGATTTTTCAAATTGAATCGGTGAGAGGTTAACGGCTACCCCAATTTGACGTTTAGCCAGGCTCTGCCATTCTTTATTTTGCTTGATCGCTTCTTCTAAAACCCAATTGCCGATCGGAATAATTAAATCGGTTCGTTCGGCCACCGGGATAAATTGACCTGGGCTTACCTGGCCGAGATTGTCATTATGCCATCTCAGCAAGGCTTCACTGGCAATGATGGTGCTACTGTTGATCTCAACCTGAGGCTGGTAGACTAAAGTGAGTTCGTTCTTTTTAAGCGCCCCCCGCAATTCAGTTTCTAACTTCAAATTATTGATGTAATTTTCCTTGATTTCTTTCTCGTAAAATACATAGGTGTTACCGCCGGTTTGCAGGGCATAGTTTTTGGCAATATTTCCATATTCGATCAATTTGTCCAGATCGGCGCTATCCTCCTGGAAAAGAGCAATGCCAATGGCAAGGTTTAAATAAACCTTCTCGTTTTCGATTTCGACCGGCTCTTTGAGATAGGTCATCATTTTATTGATCAGCTGTCCAATCTCCAGTCTATCATTGCTGTTGACCCGGGCGATAATAAACTGATCTTTATGGAGAATGCCTAAAAGATCCGCTTCACTTAAAAATGTTTTAATCCGTTGCGATACCTCTTTAAGCAAAATTTTCCCGGATTTTTTTCCTAAATTATCGTAAAGCGTATTAAAATTAGTAATCTGCAGCACAATGATCGCCAACTTATCGTATTGTTTAATAAATTCCCGGCTTTTAATTTCAAAAAGAAGCAGCGTTGGCAGGCCGGTAATCTCGTCATAATGTTTAATTTTATTGATCGCCTCTTCAGTAATTTTAGTATTGGTTAAGTCTTCAAAGACCTCTAAATAATTACTCAAGGCATCGCTTTTACTATCAAATATTTTGGAGATACTAATATATTTGGGATAGGTGGTTCCGTCTTTTCTTTGATCAACAATTTCGCCCTGCCAGTTACCTTCCTGATTGACAATTTTCCAAATATCGCTATAAATATCGCGCAGCTGTTCATCGGTCTTTAAATCGATCGGTTTTCTTCCGATCACTTCATCTTCCTGATAGCCGGTAATGGTTGAGAATGCCTTGTTAATATAAACAATCCGAGTCCCCGCATCCATAACGATGATGCCTTCTTTGGAATTCTTAAAAATACTGTCGGTGATCTTTTCGCGCGAGCTGGCTTCTTTTTTTAGCAGCAGTAACCAGGAAAATATCAGGCTGATAATCACTAGAATAAGGGTCAATAACCCGGCAATCAGGATCATGGTGCGGTTATCCTCATTGGAAAAAACACCGAGGGTATCAAGCGGCGCTGCCCCAATCAAGACCCAGTGAAGGTTGCGATAGCCCTCCAGCGGATAAACGGGGGCGTAAAAATAAAGATCTTTTCCATCATCGAAATAGCCACTTCGCTTATTTAAGATGGCCTGCCAGATTTCCGGGTTTTCCTGACGAAAAGAGATATCCTGCTGCGGTTCATAGACAAAGGAAAATGCTTTGTTACTGTTTTCACTTAATAAATAATAGCCTTCCTCATTTAAGAGCAGAATTTTCATATCGATGTTACTTTTTGAGTCATTTTCAATTTGATCCAGCATATTTTTGGCCAGATAGTTCAACACCAGGATTCCCTGGCGTTCATTTTGGTCATTAAATACCGGCAGCACCAGTCGCATTAGCGGTTTGATAGGAGTTTCCACCTGCTTGCCCCGGATACTCAAATCCATCGGCGAGATATAGATTTCGCCGGGATTAAGCTTTATCCCTTCGAGAAAATAAAACTCTGCCCCTTTATTTTCTAAGGCCTCGTCAGCAACGGCGATGGTGCTATTGCCGCTTGCATTGACCCGAACCTTTTCGTTGCCATCAAGACCGACAAAACGGATCGAATCATAGATTTTTTTACTGGTCATCATATTTGAAAATATCCGCTTGAGCTCATTTTGATTGTTAACATCGCCAGGATTCTTGACATAAGCACTTATTTCACTGGAGTTCATAATGATATTGCCGTCTGAGTTGATATCTTCAAAGATTGAATTGACATTGACGCTGACAATGGCGCTATTATTAAGCTGTCTGATTTTAATAATGTTTTTTCCGTTATCGATATTAATATTAATAAAGATGGCAGTAAAAACACTGACAATCAATAATCCTGGTGCAAAGATCATCAGAAAATACGCAAGCATTTGTTTGGTTCGCCTATTTTTAATTTCCATCATGTCTGCCCTTCTTTTATTTGATCGGAATAGTGATTTGAGCAATCTCTCTGCCCTTGCCCCGGACAAAGGTAACGGTAAGGTGATTACTGTCCGTTTCCAGGCCATAGGCAATGCTTGCCGAACAAGTGTCACCAATGGGAGTTTCTTTAATCATCCGGTTGGGATCTTTGAGATCATAAGCCACTAGTCTATTGCCGTCACCATCACTTACCACAAAGTCTCCCTGAGCCAAAAAGAAATCGATGTTACTTCGCTTTTCATAACTAATATTTGCGTATGTATAATCCAGAAAGACCACCTGTTTGGGATTAGTCGTTAACTTTTCATTTCTTTGCGGTGTTATTCTTGCCCCGTTAATTGTCAAACTATAATCGCCAGTGACAGTCGTCACTAAAAAGGGTTCATTTAATTCCATTTTCGGCAGTTCTTTTTCTTCAGTGCCGGTGGCATTGTTTTGCTTATTAAAATACGCTTCCATTCCACAGCCTGTCGTTGCCAAAAGCAGCAAGCCTAAAACTAAAAGCATTATGCATTTCTTTTTCATATCCTACCTCCGTATCTTAGATTATATCGAAGGCAGCTGCTGATAGCAAGGATAATTGCCGCTCTCTGGTCGCTCCTTGTTGTTTTTTACTTGTATCAGCGGCCTTGTGCCAGGCTGCACTTGCCGCTGGCGAGATTTGAACCAATCAGATCTCAACTATAGCTGATTGCCTGATCCGCAAAAATTAAAAACACCCCAAACAACGTGACCTTCTGTTGTCTGGGGTGTTTTTACATTTTCAGAGCTTAGTTTGTGGTCTTTTTTTGTGTTTTCTTTTTTTATGTTTTCTTTTATCCCGAATTATTCATAAACCCATCTCGCCTGCAAAAATACCATCAAAAGTGCTATTTTCAGATTGGCACATTGCCAAAACGAAAAATTGTTGGTAAATTGCCGGTTTTGAGAAGAGCAGACATCAGGCAAGCTGATCATCAGCTCAAAATGGGCAGACGAATCCCCGGGACCTTGTTTTTTAATTTTAAAGCTGGGTTTATACGGCTGTTATTATTCGAGTTTGACAAGCAGGTCATGGAACAGATTCAAATATGGGAAACTTGAACTGAGTTTCAGCCAGGTAGATCGTCCGGAACGGACGAGGCGGCCAGCTACTTTGATCAGAATCACACGCAAAGTCAGCATGCGGCTCTTTTTATAGGCTTTTGGCAGCACCAGTCGTTTCATGAAGCTGATCAGATTATAGGCCAATCCGCGGATCAGCAGTTTAACCGCATTGGTCAGGAATGATGAGTGACTCAGCGTATCCATCCCGAAATCAAGTTTGGCCTCCTTGATGAAATTTTCCATCTGCCCACGTTTATGGTAGACCCCGATGACCTCCTGGGGATGAGCCGTCAGGTTGGTTACAATAAAGGTGTGCCGTGGGCACAGCTCACCAGCATGGCGTTCAATTCGGCAAACCACACGGCGGGATATGTCCCAGCTTCCGGCCTGATAAGTAAAGTCATGATAAAGATTGTGACTCTTGCTGTAATCTGTCCCATAGGTGGCATAAAACTCATCGTCAGCCGCACGTGAACAGGCTGAGAGCCTGCCATTGTACTTCAGGCGAATGACATAGTAGACATCAAACGCTTCGAGCAGTTCATAGAGTTCCGGGGTGGCAAACCCGCTATCGCCCCGGAGAATCAGCTGAATGTCCGGAAACTTTGAGCGAAACCACTGGAGCACCGGTTTTAGAAAAGCGGCCACGTTCCTGGAGGTGTAGACACTGCCTTTTCGGAGTTCAACTTTTAACAGATCGCCAGTTAAGCCATCAAAAACCATGAGTGGGTGATAGCCGGTTGTTCCATAGTGATAATTGTAGGCCGAATTTTCCTGCTGGCCGTGGGTGTCAATGTGGGTTGAATCGACATCAAGAACCACATACTCTGGCTGGCTCACGGCGTAGGCTTTCGCCACAAAATCAAGGAGCAGTTGGTCAAGTTTTTCCAGCATCTTGATATCAAAATGATTCAGGCATCTGGAAATCGTTGGTTGAGAGGCCAATGCTTTTTTCCCCAGGATCTGTGTAAAGGCAGGATCCTGACGCAGATGATCGGATGCATCATCGGTATGGTAACCGGCAATGGTGGTATAGATCACTTGTCTGATCACATCCGCTGTAGAATGACAGTGCTTTCCTATTTGTGGGAAATACGCTTCAATCAGACGACTCAAACCAAGTGATTCGTCAAAGCTCCGGGGAATCAGCAGACCGGCGTCGGATGAAAGATCCCCGCCATTAAAACTCACTTTCAGTTTTTTGTTGAAATTTACTGCATAATCGTTTAAACTTGTCATTGAAAGAACTCCTTTTCTCTGATGGTTTTGGTTTTGTCACTTAAATTTTATCAGAAATTGGGGTTCTTTTCTATTTTTTTATTCTCACCCAATGGGTGAATTTGAGAAATCACTGAAAGCTATGGTTTCAGGGGTTTTGATGGGTGTTTATTATGTTTTTGTGAATAATACGGGTTTATTTATGTTTTCTTTTACTTATGTTTTTTTATGCTTTTTTTTACTTTGTCAGCGGTCCAATTTTTCCGGCTCGGTATGCTTTGCTGTATTTGCGGCAATGTTTGTCACGGCCCAACAAGGCCTCGGTGGCAAAGATTGTCCCCATCATGTCACGGTTGTTGGGATCCATCACCGCCGAGTCCATCCCGGCTTGAATGGCATAGGCTAAAGCATTTTTATTAATCAACGACCGAATCGGCAGGCCGAAAGAAATGTTAGAAATCGCACCGGTAACATGAATGGTTGGATATAGTGCTTTGATGGCTTTAATTTCTTCAACAAAATTTAACAGCGACTGATTGTCGGTTGACAATGCCATCACACAGGGATCGATATGAATCCGTTCCGGGGCAATGTCATATTTGGCCGCCTTTTCAACCATCGTTTTGGTAATGTCAAGCTTGGTCTGTAAATCGGTCGGGATACCATTGTTGTCACAGGTAAGTCCCACCACTTCCCAATTATTATTTGCCATTAGCGGCAGCAATACCTCACACTTGTCGCCTTCTTCAGAAATCGAATTGAGCATCCCCGCTTTGTTGGCATATTTAAAAACAGCCTCAATCACGCGCGGGTTGGGGCTGTCAATGCACAAGGGTGTATCGGTAGCATCCTGAACCCTGGATTCCCGCCATACCTAACTAGGCTGGTGGTGTAATTTTTAGAGCTTCATAAATCAGTCTTTGCTTCGATAGTACCTCACCAACGCGAAGTTCATGGCCAGGATTCTCAAAACATTCAATGATATCAAGCTTATCCA
>NZ_CAKMJU010000141.1:0-8358 GCF_927416815.1 uncultured Acetobacterium sp.
AGATAGAGTGGCCTACTCACCTCCACGTGATTTGTAGTTCACAGTTATCCCTATGGCTATAGAATAATTAGAATGATGCTTAAAGGCAAGATGTTTCACGACGTTTTGTGCCTTGAGCGAAGCGAAAGGAATGGTTATAAAAATGAAGATAGCAATAGGATGTGACCCGAATGCGGAAGAATATAAAGCGGTATTAATTCCATTTATAAAAGAATTAGGATATGAATGTACTGATTTTGGAAGTGAAGACCCAGTTTATGCAAACGTTTCATTCGCTGTAGCAGAAGCAGTTGCAAAAAAAGACTATGATCGCGGAATTTTGATTTGTGGAACAGGTGTTGGTGTATCTATAGCGGCCAATAAAGTCAAGGGAGCTTATGCAGCTTTAGTTAACAATATATATCAGGCGCAACGTGCACAATTGAGTAATAATGCTAATATCATCACTCTTGGCGCTCAGGTTACTGGTATTGAACTGGGTAAGTGTTTCGTAAAAGAGTACTTGAGTTTGTCGTTTGATCCAAACTCAAGATCTGCTAATAAGGTCGAGTGTATCAGCGATTATGAACGAGGAAAGAGGAAGGAATAATGAAGTCAATCTCCCAAGTGCAAGGATGTCGTTCTGAGAAAGATATTGCCGGTTCCAATTTTAAGATTAAATCGGATCAATTTGGATACGGGCTACCTAACATGACAGAGCTTGAAATCAAAGCGAAAAATGTCGACTTAATGTCATTCGGATGCTTCAATCCAGCGGACATGGTCACATAGGAGGGGCATTTTCCGCTATCGACATCGTTTCTGCTTTGTATTTTTATAAAATGAGAGTAGATCCAAAAGATCCTCAAATGGAAAACCGCGACAGATTTATTTTGTCAGCAGGACATAAATGCATGGCTCAGTATGGTGTGTTGGCTGAAAAAGGCTATTTTGATAAATCAATACTTGATACATATGGAAAACTGCATTCCAAGATACCTGGGCATCCGGATATGCATAAGTTACCTGGAATTGAAGCCAATACAGGAGCCTTGGGTCATGGAATGGCAATTGCAGCGGGAATGGCTATGGCGTTGAAATTGAATAAGTTGAATTCAAAAGTTTATGTCATGCTGGGTGACGGAGAATTAGCTGAAGGATCGAATTGGGAAGCAGTTGCGGCAGCTTCAAAATTCGGACTGGATAAACTGGTTGTATTTATTGATAATAATGAACTTCAGATCAGTGGGAAAGTTGTAGATGTGATGGATATGCGGCCGATTGACAAGAAATTTAGAGCTTTTGGCTGGGAAGTACTGAACATTAATGGCAATAATATTTTTGATATTGTAAGTGCATTGGATTATAGTGATAGAACAAACGGAAAACCGCTGATGATTCTTTGTAAAACCACTAAATCGAAAGGGCTTCCAATGGGTGAAAATGACCCTGAATTTCATTTCTGGAAGCCTTCAAAAGAAGACTTGGAAAAGGCTGGACGCATGTTAAGTAAACGAATTGAAAGTCTGCAAGCAGGACTTGAGGAGGTAGTTTGATGCTGGGAGAAAAACTGGATCCAAGGAAAGTTTTTGGGAAAGCAGTAACAGACTTAGCAGCGATAAACCAGTCGATAGTTGTATTTTCGGCAGATAGTGGTAAAAGTTCTGGTTTTGGTGAATTTTCGAGGGAGTACTCTGATCGGTATTTTGAATGTGGCATCATGGAACAAGGTATTATCGGAATGGCCTCAGGAATGGCAACCGTTGGTAAAATTCCTGTTTTTTGTGCAATAGCTCCTTTTGTTACGGCCAGACCTTATGAAATGTTTCGAAATGACCTTGGCTATATGCACCAAAATGTAAAAGTTGTCGGTAGAAATTGTGGGATTACCTATTCTGATCTTGGTGCTACTCATCAGAGTCTGGATGATTTTGGGTTAATTCGTTTAATTCCTAATGTAGTGATATTGGCACCTCAAGATCCAACGGAAATAAAAATGGCGGTTAAGGCTATGATTGATTATGCTGGTCCCGTCTATATGCGAATTGGTAATCCTAAAATTCCTGTTCTCTTTGAAGAAATCCCTTTTGAAATAGGAAAGGGAAGATTAATTCAGGACGGAGACGATCTAACAATAATTTCAACCGGTTCGATGACAGCAACGGTCATTGAGGCGTCAAAGATTTTAGAAAAAAATGGCTATTCGGTCAGAGTAATTGGATTACCAACCGTTTATCCGCTTGATGAAGAATTAATCCGAAGTTCAGCTGAAAAAACAAAACGTGTGATGACCATCGAGGAACATTATTGTGACGGTGGAATGGGAACGATGGTGTGTGAGTTGTTGAGTGACACGAAAAATGTAACTGTCAATCGTCTTGGAATTCCCAAGGAATATGGGACAACTGGGGAATATGCTGACTTGTTGGCTTATTATCACCTGGATCTTGAGGGGATTGTACAGTCTGCTATTCGTTTTATTTTAGAAGGTTAGACTGTTCATTATGGAGAGATTCGGCAGTAAAATGATTGAGGAGAGGTTTAAAGTGAGTTATGTTAATATGAAGAGCATCCTTACGGATGCAAGAAAAAATCGTTATGCGGTTGGAGCCTTCAATATTGTTAATTATTTGACTGCAAAAGCGGCCATTGAAGGGGCAGAAGAACTGAAACAGAACATTATTATTCAAACTTCGGTTAAAACAGTGAAGTCCTTCGGCGCAGCAGAAATGATGAGTTGGTTAAAACCGATCGCTGAAAATGCAAGTGTCAAAGTAGCTATTCATTTGGATCATTCGACTGACGTTGAATTTACCAAATTATGTATTGATGCCGGATGGTCTTCAGTCATGTATGATGGATCGAAATTGCCGCTTTCGGAGAATATTGCAAATACAAAAGAAATTGTGGACTACGCCCAAAAATTTGATGTAACGGTTGAAGGGGAGTTGGGAGCTATTGTTGGCGTTGAAGATGATGTTTATGTCAAAGAAGGCGAAGGGGCACATGCCCGACTAGAAGATTGCAAAGTGTTTTTAAGTGAAACCAAGGTAGATGCATTTGCCCCAGCCATTGGAACTGCTCACGGTGTTTATGAAGGCGAAATAAATATCGATTACGACCTTTTTGAAACGATTAATAACAGCTCCCCCTGTCCGCTGGTATTACATGGAGGAACAGGGCTGACTGATGGCATGTTTTATAGTCTGATTGATCTCGGAGCGGCTAAAGTCAATATTTCGACTGCTATAAAAATTGCCTATTGCAGCGGAATGAAAGATTTTGTAGAACAGAATCCCAAACAGAATGATCCTTTGAAACTGGATGCGTATGTAAAAGAGCAGGTCAAAAAAGTCGTTCAGGAACACATACGGTTTTTTAGTCTAACTGATCGAAAACGTCCGAATTATGAGGTTGATCTTCATTGTCATACTACGAACTCTGATGGAAGCGATAACGCGAAAGAATTGATTGACAAAGCGTCAAGGTTGGGAATGCGTGTCATTGCGATAACTGATCATGATGTTCTTCCATTGGAAAAAATTGAAGTAAATGGTTCGATGATTAGGATACAGACATATGCAAAAACAAAAGGTGTGAAAGTTATTCAAGGAATCGAATTCTCCTGTGAGACCGAGGTGGAAGATGTGCATCTCATTGTTTTAGGCTGCGACTACGACAACGAGAAAATTCGTGACATGAATAAAAAAATTGTTAAGAGCAAGATCCACTCTTATCGAGAATTGACGGAGGTTTTAACAGAAAAAGGTTATCCGATTTTATGGGATGAAGTTATAAACTATGGAGGAATTCAAAGAAAACCTGAAAATGTTCAAAAGAAAAATATTTTCAATCTTATGGCTGAAAAAGGTTATTTCGAGAGTTGGAGCGAAGCAAAATTAATGTGCAGAAATAATCCGGAGTACAGAGTAAAAAGGCAAAAACCTAAGGCGGTTGATATTATTAATCTTGCACATGAAGCAGGTGGAATTTGTATTCTTGCACATCCATACTTGATTAATGAAACAGTCGAAATTGATGGGAAAAGAATCAGCAGAGATGAATTTATTGAATCATTGATTGAAGCTGATTTAGATGGTATTGAAGCGTCCTATACTTATGACAAAACAACCTATCCTGGTAAGTTGACTAAAAATGAAATCATTGAAAAAATCATCGAACTATATACAGATAAAGTTAAAATTATTTCAGGTGGATCTGATTATCATGCAGATTATAAAAAAACCAGCAAAAATGTTCGGGAAATTGGAGAATGTGGTATTAGCTACGATTATTTTAGAAAGAATGCTCAATTATCTTCAATTGCTAAATAGCGATTACATGCTAGGGTGTGTCTGAAAAGTAGAAAATCAGATCACCACAATGTAAACAAAGGCATAAATGAAGACGCCAACTGGTCATATAGTGTAGCAATTCTTGGGATACTTTATTTTATTAAATGAAAAAGCGTTCAACTGGATGATGTTCTTTATAAAGCTACCAGTCGTAATCTCATGGATCTTTTGTATTTGATTTTGGCTGAATTGTATAGTCAGCTTCTTGTGAAGTGAATCTCTAATTTTCTGATATTTGTTTCCTTAAGTTTTATCGGCCAAGATATTGGTTCTTTTGATATCAAAGTTCGATAATAGACTGATCGTGACGGTATTTTTGTTAAAGTTACCGCCAGAAAGTTCAAAGTAGACCGGATTTCTGAGACAGTTAACGACTGCAAGAATTTTGACGTGTTACCGCCGCGACTTTTTTCGATGTATTGATTCACTTCAGTTTTTCAACCTCTCTTTAGCACCAGTGCTATTGCGGGCAATCGAGAAGATACCGTTGAATATCAGCTGCTTATCTTTAAGTGGATGGCTGGTTTTGACTTTTTAAAATATATCTTTGATCTGTACTCATTGTCCACCTGTGATTTTATGGCGTTCTGATGGCGCTATACTCCTTCCAGCGTTTTTTGTTCTATTGTAATACGCGTAGTGGTGTTTTTAGAGAATTAGTTTTCAGACACACCCAGGCCTTAGTATTTCCTAGTTGAGTAATTTTGTGTGTCTGTAATCAGATATTTTAATTGTCGCCATGAATCGGTACGGATCGCCTCCACCAGGTAAAGTGACAATGAAGATAAAGTGATTCTTAAGTAATTTACATATTAATGCTGGCAACAAATCTACTACATAAAGGACGACGGCCCTCGAAAGTAAAACAATTTAGGAAATTAAAAAAATAATGTCCTGAATATGTCATATTGCGACTATAAAATGCTTTTAATATGCTATTTACCTGTTGATTCGTAATCAGTAGGTCGGGGGTTCGATTCCCCCCGCTAGCTCCAGCAAGAATCGCATGAGAGAGCCGTTTTGGTTCTCTTTTTTTATTGCCGAAAAGCTGATTAAGGGCAAAAAACCCATGACTTGGGGACAATTTGGGGACACTTTTGAAAAAAGATAAAGCCCGGTGATAAAAATCACTGAGCTTTGATAGAAGGTTTGATTAAAATATCTTCCAGTGCATCACTGGCTTTTGCGTCGGCCGTATTGATCACGTGGGCATAAATGTTACCAGTTGTGGAGATATTGGAATGACCCAGCCGGGAAGATACCGTTTTTAGATCCACACCACTGGCAATAAGGATCGAGGCGTTTGTGTGCCTGAGAGAGTGCAGATGCACCGGCTTTAATCCATGCTTATCGGTAAATTTTTTAAGATAACCGCCGATGGTATCAAGGTTCATGGGTTCCCCGTTCCATCTGGTGAAGATATAGTCGTGATCAATCCATTGATCGCCGACTTTAAGGCGCTCTGTCAGCTGCCAGACTTTATAGCTCCTAAACAGATCAAAGATGAAATCAGGCAGCTTCACGCTACGCTTAGATTTAAAGGTTTTGGGATCCCCTTCAATGATGCCCTGGCCAGTGACATATTTTAAGGCCCTCTTAACGGTGATGATCTTATCTTCAAAGTCGATATCCGACCATTTCAGACCGCCAATCTCACCACGCCTTAAGCCACTGTATATCAGGAGGTTTAGGGCAAGCTTATATTTGATGGGTTCCTCTTCCAGCAGCTCAAGAAATGCCATGGCTTCTTTATCATCCATATAAGCCTGTTCCTTACGTTCTGTTTTGGGCAGCTCCACTCGCTTTTCAATCGGGTTGAAAGGAATAACACCCCATCTCACGGCGGTATTCATGATGTTATTCAGTAACCGGTGATAATGTAAAACCGTGTCGTTTGACACTTGCCTTTGTGGATTGGTTGATAAGAAGAGGCTGTCAAAGTCTTTACCAATAACATCGGCCACCTTGCGGGCGATCTCAAGAGTAGTGTTGCCACCTTTTTTAAGCCTCCGGAGGGTATCGTCATTAATCCCAGCTTTTTCTGAGATGTCCCTCTGCTTCATTTTGGCCACAATGGTTAGGTATTCAGGCGTAACCTGGTATTTCTCTCCGCCACGCATACCAGTACCGGCTTTGATCAGATTATAAAAGTCCTGTATATGCTTTGAGGTAATCTTTCCCATTTTCAGGTGTCCCAGATGTTCAGCAATTTTCAATGAGAGATCCTGATAACCTTTTACCGTCACCGGGGAGAGGTTCTTATTGCCCACATAATTTTTAAACCAGATTTCAATAAAATCAATGAGCTTCGTGTTACTGTCCATGACGTAGCCCAGGTTGCATTTTTCCTCAAACTCCAAGGCGGCTCTGTCCAGATCCTTCTTTAATTTAGTGGGGCTTAATCCATCAGGGGGTTTATAGTTCATGGTGTGCTTTATTCTCTTGCCGTTAACATCGAAACCGCAAGAAACAACGATCCGGAAGGCATTTCCTCTTTTTTCTATGTTGGCCATGGGTTATTCCTCCTCTTCTTTTGTAGCCTCTTCAATTATTTTATCAAGTTCTAAATCATCACCAATTTCTTTTTTCAATTGCTCTTTAAGATGCTCTTTTATCAGGTTGCTAATAGGGGTTTTCATATCAAAATCGTCAGAAGCTTCAAATATTTCACTTAATTCTTTTTTTGTCAGTTTTATAATATCATCAAACGAATCATTTAAACCGAGCTTTTCAAACAGAGTGTTTTGTGCTACTTCATCCCAGTCTTTGGCGTATTCTTCATGACGGATTTTTATTTTTGATCTATTGGAAATAGATTTTTCTCTCATAAAACGTAATACTTCTTTAAGGTCATCAATAATTAAAGTATCAATTATCTTTTGCGAGTCCATAGTACCAATAAAACCGACTTCTGAATCAATACGGAGTTGGCCTTCATTAGCAACCGTAAAGTTGAAAAAATCATCAATTAATTTGAGTGGCCCAGATGGAATGACGGGATGGCAATCGTTCGATTCATGACTTTCTTTATCGGTGTTTTTCAGCTCAGATAAAAGAGTTATAAAATCTTCTATTTCTTTTTCACTAACTGTTGTAATTTTTGAGTAACTCTCAGACATCGACAGATGATAAGGGTCATCTTCATATTCGATAAGAGAGTTAATAGTTGGTATTAGTACACCTGGCAGGTATTTTTTATAACCTTTCAATTTTTCAATTGCTTTATCACTTAACCCTATGGTCTCATGGATGGCCTTATCATCTATATTAGAGGTTCTTTGGTCTGTGATTCCAAGCAGATAATCAGCGGAAACATTAAAATAGTCAGCGATTTTATAGAGGCTATTTATCCCAGGCTCAGCAGCATTATTTTGATATTTGCTTAAAGATCCCGAAGGCACACCTATCTCTACAGCTAACTGCTTGATAGATTTTCCACTTTCAATAATCAGTGATTGTAACTTTACAGCAAACTCTTTTGTTACATTGATACACATATAGGCACACCTCGAAAATATTCATTATTATAAAAACTATGCATGTGATAACTCCTTCCGTTCACTATAATATATATTTTATATATTTCGTTCATTTTGAGATTATTTTTGTTGAAAATAATTTTCTTGCGTTATATAATCACGTTAAGAATTTCAGTTATTGTTGCGTTCATCATGATGATTATACCAGTTGACTTAATTAGAAGCAACAACAATTGACAAATAATGGAGGAAAAAAGTCTGAAACATCTCTAGTATTAAGCAAACCAAATTCTGAGCATAGCAAACAAACCATCAAGTGATGGTCAAAAAAAAGTATTGGTAGAACGAACAGACTTGTTCTTCCTTTCCGGTAAGATAATGGGTGATCGCCTCCAAATAATGGAGGTGGATTGAGAGCGATTTCATTATGTAGACGAGGGCATGGGCCCGTCGATGGTTATGATCCAGGGCTTGATGGGAAGATGTCGCAACATGAGGTATGCCTTTTCAGCTCATTTGCGCGAGCACTTTCGGGTGATCAGCCT
>NZ_CAKMJU010000142.1:0-4154 GCF_927416815.1 uncultured Acetobacterium sp.
TTCTCCATCTTTGATCTTTTGCAGGTTGTTTAAGTTGCAGGCAATGCCTTTATTGCCGTTGGTATTGAATGCATAGAAGTTAATACTGGCCCGGCCATAAACTCCACTATAGACTTCAGATCGGTCGATGATTTCCTGGCGGAAAAGCACGAGCTGAGGATGATTTCGCAACCGAAGACGATGATGACTTCCTGGCTTAAAACCGACAAATATTTAGTATGGTGAGCATTGGTCAACAGAGAAAAATTTAGAAAGCAGGTAAAACAATGGTTAATCAGATTTTAACAGTTCTATTGGTGGGACTCGCCGTTATTTATATGAGCGGCAGTGCGTATATGTTTTTAACCTTCATTCGTGACGATATCCGTTCTGAACGAAAAAAGATGAAAGATCAGCAGAACCAGTAGCAAAAAACATCACCAGGCGGCAATGGGATTAATCCCAGCCGCCTTTATTGAATAGAAAGATGGTGACATATAGGTTGCCAATTTTCGGGAAATAAGAAAGGCAAATATATGGATAGAGAGATTTGGAAAGATATCCCTGGTTTTGAGAAGGAGTATCAGGCCAGTACGCTAGGGCGAATAAAAAGTCTTGATAGAAAAGTTATGAGTAAAAACTGGTCTACAGGTCAGCCGTTTTACCGTACTGTCCCTGAAAGAATTCTGAAACCCGGCAAATTTTGTCAATGTGGGCATCTTTCAGTGACTTTACGCAAAGGCACTAATGGTATTCCAGTGCATCAGTTAGTACTAAGAACATTTATCGGTGAAGCACCTTCAAATATGGAAGTTCTTCACATCAATGGAAACCCTACGGATAACCGGCTGTTAAATCTGAGATATGGAACCAGAACAGAAAATATTTTAGATGTGTATTACCAGGGCGGCCGATGGAGAAAATTGTCAATTGATGATGTACATGCCATTCGGTTTGGCATTTGGTGCGGTATAAAAGGCTGTGAACTTGCAAAAATGTTTAATATTTCACAGCAGATTATCAGCAAGATTAAATGCGGAAGGTGTTATTCATGGCTCAAATAATTTGCTTAAGTTGTGATATTGAAACATATTCCGACGTAGATTTGTCAAAAGGTGGTGTATACAAATATTCAGAGTCACCTAATTTTGACATTCTGCTTTTTGGCTATGCGATAGATGGCGGTGAGGTTCAGGTGATTGATCTGGCTAGTGGTGAAGAGATACCCCCAGAAGTGATTGCCGCACTGGTGGATGTTACTGTGATCAAATGGGCATTTAACAGTCAGTTCGAGCGGGTCTGCCTGTCTGTGTGGCTGAGACGAAATTATCCCCAGGATTTTTGTGGTTACAGTATTGCAGCCGATACAGTCAGCGGTTATCTGGATCCGTCGGCATGGCGATGTACAATGGTCTGGTCGGCCTATATGGGGCTGCCACTGTCGCTTGAAGGGGTTGGTGCGGTACTGGGCCTGGAAGATCAGAAGCTTAAGGAAGGAAAAGATCTGATCCGGTATTTCTGTATGCCATGCAAAAGCACCAAAGCCAATGGTGGTCGTATCCGAAATATGTCGGAGAATAACAGCGAAAAATGGGAACGCATTAAAAGTTATAATCAGCGGGACGTTGAGGTTGAGATAGCTATCCAGAAAAAATTGGCTAAGACGCCTGTGCCTGATTTTGTCTGGAATGAGTATCATTTTGATCAGGAAATCAATGACCGGGGTATTGCCCTTGATATGACATTTGTCAAACAGGCGATTGAGATTGATCAGCTTTCTCGAGAAAAGCTGACAATACAGATACAGGAACTCACCAATCTGGATAACCCTAATTCAGTCCAGCGGATGAAAAATTGGCTGGCTGATAACGGTTTGAAAACCGATACACTTGGAAAAAAAGCTGTCGCTGAGATGCTAAAAACGGCTCCGGATCAGTTGGCAGAAGTGCTTTCGCTACGTCAGCAACTGGCTAAATCCTCGGTGAAAAAATACCAGGCCATGCACCATGCGGTTTGTCAGGATGGCCGGGTTCGCGGAACCTTTCAATTCTATGGGGCTAACCGGACGGGCCGATGGGCAGGCCGCCTGATCCAGCTGCAAAACCTTCCCCAGAACCACATCCCCGACTTGGAACAGGCTCGAGCCCTGGTTCGAAGCGGAAATGAGGATGCGCTTTCAATACTTTATAATTCAGTGCCGGAAGTACTATCAGAACTGATTCGGACGGCCTTTGTCCCAAGAGATGGCATGAAGTTTATTGTTGCCGATTTCTCAGCGATTGAAGCGAGAGTTCTATCCTGGCTTGCGGGTGAAAGCTGGCGGATGGATGTTTTTGCAGATAACGGAGACATCTATTGTGCAACAGCAGGAAAAATGTTTCACTGCAACGTGGTCAAACATGGAGAAAATAGTGATCTCCGGCAGAAAGGGAAGCAATGCGAGCTTAGTTGTGGATATGGCGGATCAGTCGGTGCGCTAAAGGCAATGGGGGCGTTGGAATCAGGAATGGGTGAAGATGAGTTGCAGCCGCTGGTGGATGCCTGGCGTCAGGCCAATCCCAACATCGTCCGTTTCTGGTGGGCGGTGGATCGAGCGGTTAAAGAATGTATCAAACAAAAAATACCAACTGAAACACACGGTATTTACTTTTCTTATCAGAGTGGATTTTTGTTTATCACCCTTCCATCCGGCAGAAAACTGGCTTATGTAAAACCCCGAATCGGTGAGAATCGCTTTGGCGGTGAGTCGGTGACCTACGAAGGGGTCGGTGGCACAAAGAAATGGGAGCGGATTGAGAGTTATGGGCCAAAGTTTGTTGAGAATATCGTCCAGGCAATCAGCCGGGATATTTTGGCCGAAGCGATGAAAAGACTCCGATATTGTTTTATTGTGGCCCATGTCCACGATGAAATTATTATTGAGGCGGATATGCGTATGTCAGTTTCCGCTGTTTGTGAGCAGATGGGCAGAACGCCACCCTGGGCGGAAGGACTGCTACTTCATGCCGAGGGTTATGAATGCAGTTTTTATAAAAAAGATTAATATTTCTTAATACTGGGGGTTCGATTCATTCGAATTCTTCGCTTATAGGCAGAGGTGATGATACCTCTGTCTATTTTATTTTAGGAGGTAATTCGGATGAGCGAATTAGTCAGAATCAGTTATGACAGTGAGCGGCCCACCGTAAGCGGCCGGGATTTACATCAGACTCTACAGGTCAAAACACCCTATACCCAGTGGTTTGAACGCATGAAAGAGTATGGTTTCAGTGAAAATAGCGATTTTGTGACGGTTCACAAAAATGTTATCCGTGTGGATGGTACAAAAATGCCACAGCAGCATTATGACCATCAGCTGACACTGGATATGGCCAAAGAAATCTGTATGATTCAACGCAGTGCAATCGGCAGGAAATGTCGTCAGTATTTCCTGGAGCTGGAAAAAGCCTGGAATAGTCCGGAAGCGATTATGGCTCGGGCATTGCAGTTTGCCGATTCCCAGCTGGCGCTGATGCGATCTAAAAATACTGAGCTGGCAGATAACGTAGCCATCCAGAATCAGCAGATTACCGAGATGAAGCCGAAGGTCAGCTACTATGATGTGGTGTTAAACTGCAAAGATCTTATCACAATATCAGTCATTGCCAAAGACTTCGGTAAGTCTGCCAGATGGATGAACCGCTATCTTCACGACAAAAAAATTCAGTTCAAACAGGGAGATATCTGGTTGTTGTATCAAAAATATGCTGAAAAAGGCTACACCAGCACGAAAACTAACAATTATGCCGGGTCAGATGGGGAACAGCATATCAAGCCCCACACCTATTGGACCCAAAAGGGACGATTATTCATTTATGATCTGTTAAAAGTAGACGGCATCATCCCTCTAATTGAGCTGGAAATGGAGGAAGTTTATGAATAAAGAATCAGTTAATCAGGCGGGAACGAATAGTGCGGCTGATCTAAGCGAATTGATTGATTGGTTGTTACCGTTAAAGCTGACGCAATCGGCAGAGCTTGAAGCGACGATGGTCAGAGGTTTTGTCGATGAGAATGGCAAGCAGTGGCTTGAAACTGATGAGTTGGGCATTTTTTCAGTTGAGTTTTTAATGGCACTTGTGATGGCAGAAAATTTCGGAGGTGATTGCGATGAGCATCAGTAAGAAAAACGGCGA
>NZ_CAKMJU010000143.1:0-2114 GCF_927416815.1 uncultured Acetobacterium sp.
CCAGCCCCAAAAACAGACCACAACCAGCAAAAATCCGGTCGTTTGACCGTTGATTTTCTGACTGAGGCCGGGTTTTAACGTGAACTTTTATTTACAAACTTGATCTTGTCAAAAGGAATAACTTAGTACCGACAATTGTTACATCATGTTGTTTGCATCAGAGCGGACACGGCCCAAGCCTGTCCGATTCTGCGCGCAGGCAACGAGCCAATCACAAGCTTGCTTGTAGTTGGCGACTGCCCGCGACCAATGCGAAAGGTGCATAGCGGATTTCGCATGGCGCAGCGAACAACAGATTAATAATTGGTCGGTACGGTAGCCGGACTACCAACCCACTGCTAGCCAGTGCGGCTATTCTACGACGCTGCCAACGCGGCCGGCAAAGACCGGTTTTTCATCGACATCGATGTACTCGACATCGGTATGGGCGCCAAAATCGGCCCCGTACTTGAACTTGCAGTAGCCATAGAAGATTGCTCCCAGGAGTGTCCAGCCACCAGCCATGATCCATTCTTCAAAGATCAGGGCGGTTGAGGCAAAGGGCAGTGGGATCACATATAAAAGCGTCATCAAGCCCGACAGCAGTACCGCCGCGACCCCTACAAAGGTTCCATAGCGCACCTTGTATGGCCGCTTCATAGCAGGGTCTTTCTTTCTTAAAATCAGGAAGGACAGCGACACCATCGCATAGGCCAGACAGACCCCAAAGCTCCCAGCATCAACAATCCATACCAGCATCCGGCGACCAAAGAAGGGCGCAATCACAGACAGTATCCCAATCAGGGCAATCGCGTATACTGGGGTTTTATATTTGGGGTGCAGCTTGGCAAATACCTTTGGAATCATGTTAGATTCCGCCATCGAGAACATCGCCCGGCTGCCGCCAATTAAGAAGGAATTCCAGCTGGTAATAATCCCGGCCATCCCGCCAACAATTAATACCTTGGTCATTATATCGCTTTTAAAGGCTAGACCCATGGCATCGGCTGTTACCAGCGTTGAATCAGCCATGGCACTTAAGGGCATCACATAGGCTACCGCCAGAATGATCAGGGCATAAAAGGCCACTGCCATGACAATCGAGAGAATCATAATCGAACCGATTTTCTTAAAGCCAGCGTTGATTTCTTCAGCCGCCTGGGGAATGACATCAAAACCGACAAATAGAAAGGGTGTCATTACCGCAACAGTCAGTACCCCGCCGAGGGTGGTGGTGCCCAAGTCAATATTGCCGGCAAACATGTTTGTGGAAATATTGGCTGGGTCGCCATTAACGACCGATCCGGCAATTAGCAGGATTCCGGCACCGGCAATCAAGGCCGTGAAAATGGTTTGAACCTTGGCGGCAGTTTTAGCGCCCAGAATATTAATAACCGTAATAATGATCGCGGTGACCACCCCGACCGCTACCCAAGATGCATAAATATCATAGCCAGCGACGCTGTACATGTAACCCTGCAAGAAGTTCGGGCTTAAATATTGGATGACCGTCGGAAAAGCGACGGCTTCAAAGGCCACCACGCTAACATAACCGAGGATAATCGCCCAGGTACAGATAAAGGAACCGGTCGACCCCATCGCCTTATAACTAAAGACATGCTCGCCACCACATTGCGGCATCGCGGCGGTTAGTTCGGCATAGGTCAGGCCGACAAAGAGCACCATAATCCCCCCGATAATAAAGGCTAACGCCGCGCCCAGGGCACCGGCAGTTTCAATCCAGATGCCGGTGTTAACCACCCAGCCCCAACCAATCATGGCGCCAAAGGCCAATACAAAAATATCCTTGGTGCTTAAGACCTTGTCAAATTTTGACTTGTTTGTTTTTCCACTCATTTTTCTTTTGTATGATCCACATTTCGGATCATACCCTCCTTTCGTTTTTGGATCTGTTAGAATAATTGCTGAGTTACGTGAGCTGTCAGTTAAAACTATCGGTTGTCCCCTTACTACCGTACCGACCAATTGTTAATCTGTTATTCGCTGCGCCATGCTTGGTTGGGGCTGGGTGGTTAACACCGGCATCTGGATTGAAACTGCCGGTGCCCTGGGCGCGGCGTTAGCCTTTATTATCGGGGGGATTATGGTGCTCTTTGTCGGCCTGACCTATGCCG
>NZ_CAKMJU010000144.1:0-17037 GCF_927416815.1 uncultured Acetobacterium sp.
CGTCCATATCAGCACCGATTTCAGAGATAATGGTAATCGCTGAAAAGATGTTTTTAAAAGACGGAACAGTTAAGATCAGATTTATTTTTTCTGCGTAGGGCAAGGAAAGACAAAGGATAAGATCTTCAAGATCGGATTTGCTATGCTCAGAATTTGGTTTGCTTAATACTAGAGATGTTTCAGACTTCATCCTTTCATACTCTTTACTCGATTCATTTATTGCTCTTTCTGCATAATCGTTAAGATTTTCACCGTAAGCATCAAGGTATTCCTCCAAATATTCTAAAGCTTTTTCTTCCTCATCATATTTAAGCATAAAATAAAACTCTGAATCTGTATTAGTAAAATCCAACATCCAGTTCAAATCTATACAATCTAGCTGGATTTTAATTTTATCTTTTATATCAATATATTGAATATTTTCCATTGAATATGTACTTTCGATTAACGTACTAAATTCAGAAAGCTCTTCTAAGTCAACGAATAATGCTTCAAGATCATCTTCATCAAATAAAAGACTGTTACGAAGACATTTCTTCTTAGTATCAGGATAGTGAGTTATCATTCTTTCAGTAAATATATTAAACCATGTTGAAAATTTATTTTCCATGCTAATGATAAATAAACGGAGAACATTGAAATCATCATCGAAATAAGGCACTGATTCATCCACTATTATTGGAAACAACTCATCATATAGTTTGAGAATAAATTTTTTATCTCTTATTATCGTTCCTGATTCAATATTATTTTTACTTTCATCAGAATAGTTAGCAGATCCGACATAAACTATATTATCCGTTCCAACAATTTTTCCGTGATTAGCAAAATTAAAGCCCACAAATGGATTCGATTTAAAATTATCCGGGTTCAGTTTTTCTAAATATTTAGAATAGTTTTCTCTATAACCTTGTTTTGCATTTTTTCCCCTTTGGGAATTTTGATAATTTGGAAAACGGGATGGAATATTAGTAATTATTTGAACATCAACATCTTCAGCAACATTTTTCAAGGCATCAATCAGAGTATTACTATAACTACTTTTTGAAATGTTGTATGTCAAAATTCTGATACACTTCGCATTTTTGAAATCATCCAATACATCTTTATAATTTAACTTATTTTTACTACAAACAAATTCTCCATTACTATACGGCATATTAAACATGAGCCACTCCCGTTTTGAAATAAAATTTGATGTTGAAACAACATATGCTTATCAATTCTGCTTCTTCGCATATATTGCAACTCAAAATATAGGTAAATTTGAATTAGTTGAAGGGTGGTTTCTGAGTAGCATCCATTACATTGTAATTTGTTTTGTTATCCGCACGATCAAACATATATTTATAGTTTGAACCTAATATTACTCAACTAATAAACAAGTATTTTCTTATCATGGACACTTCTATTCCTTTTTTAGAGTCGGTAGAACAATTTCTAAATAATCTTGCCAGTAATCCTCATCGCCTTCTATATCGTGGAGCCAATAGTACATAAATAGAATTTCTAATTCCTGCTTTCTTCCTTTTATGAACGATTTCTTTGGTATCTTTCTATACAGTGAATCGATGTTAAAAAGATTACTTTTCTGCTTATAATCATAATCATACTTTCTCCAAGTATATTGACTTTTACTTCTATGCGTTGAAGGCCAAATATTTTCATTTTCCCCAAAAGAACTTATCCAATTGCAAGCAAATGCAAGGAGATTAACCTGGTATTTTGTCCAGGTTTTATCGACCCACTCTGTCATTTCTTGCGATATTGACGGAATCACAAAAGTAAATTGCCGTTCGCTTTCAACTCTGTGATACTCTTTAATTAAAAGAAATAGCTTTTCAGTTTGATCTTTGAGAAAAGGTAATTTTTTAATAAGTCTTGAATAACAATCATATGACGCATTTCTAAATTCGCTGTCAGAATTATAAAGGAAAAACATCTCATTTTCCTTTACAATATTTCCAATATGCCTATTGATTTGCTTTCCATGCTCATTGTATAAGCCAACCGCCCATTCCCTAACTTCTGGTTCGTATTCTCTAATCTGCTTACGGTATTTTTCCAGTTTTTCACTTTGAAGTGCTGTTTTCTCTTCAGCTTCAGTAATATCCAGATAATTATTGAAGAATTCAAATACATAATCTACGCATATTTTCATGTTTTGTGTCCGGGCATCAAGGTCAAATTCATTTAGCTTATCTTCTTTTTTTCTCCGAGCAATGTATTCCTCAATAGTAAGCATTTCAGCACCTCTGTTTTTCTATTCCAGTTCTTGAAAAGGCTTATCTTCAAAACTTTTCTTCTTCAAAATTGCCATTTTTTTCACAATTTATAATTTAAATTCTATTTGATAATAGTCAGATTTGGATAGTTTTTTTAACTGATGTCTAATTTGAAATCATCCAGTTATCCGAATTTGACATTTTTTCACTCATTAGAACTGTGTCCTCATCTTTTCTGATTGCTCTAAATAAATCTCACAATCTCATAACCACGTTGACAGGTGATAGACGTTGTTTTCATCAAATGATAGTAACTTGTTTTTTGCTCACTATTTCCGCATAAAAAACATTAAACTTTCCCGACGAAACCCAATTAGCGGCAACCACTATTATTCTATCTCTGTTTACATATATATTGTCCTTAATTTCAACAAACATTTTTTTGTCGCTAAATTTTAAAAGAAACTCATACTCTCCAATATTAACAGATGACGTTAAAGATACTACTTTTGTTTCTGAATCATAAAAATACGGCTTTTTACACTTACTCTCAATAATTCTCCAACCAAATACACCTTTTGGGTACATGTATATGCTTCTGCTATCAACCAACATTTGTCCTATAATTTTGTTATTGTAAGTATCACAACAGTCGTATGATTTACACATTGAATATATTTGACGGATAGTTCTCGGGGGTCTTGGTCTCGCCACACCGTTTTTATGTTCGTTTGGAGTTTCTCGTTTTGTCTGTGATTTGCTGTTAATTGTTAGAGCCTCTAACGCACTTTCAAATATAAAATCCTCTTCTTTATATTTAGTAGAGTTAAAGTCATTCGAAGAACCGAATGGACAATTTTCTATATGCCCCTGTCTATTTGCGCTAAAGTATGTTGCGGATAAACCATCTAAATTACAAATATGCATAGCAGCATCACAAGCCGGATTTGGGCAGTAGAAGCGCTGATTCTTGTCTTCTTTTCTTGCGTTTCTAGCTAATAATTTTTCTTTTCTATCAATATCCTTGAACACATACATCGCCATAATAAGCCCTCTATCAAAATTACATGAACTATCATCTAGTTAGCAAAAACAATTTTTCGTCGTAATAAGTCTTCATTCCGTCCAAAATACAATTTAAAAAGAGAATAGTTTCATCTTTTATGCTTGATAAATCATCAATTGAATACTCTCGCCCACATTCAACAAAAGAGATAGTTCCATGTGCTAAATTATTACGTTTATTCTTTACGTCTTCAAGGACAACGCCTCCACGACAGTCATTGCTCATCAAATATGTTATTCCATGATCCTTGCAAATTTGGCGTATCTTTTCAGCATCAAGATTTCCACTAATATCTGTAGCTTTACGATTAAGTTCAATAATTTCTCTTCTTAGTACAGCAGTTACAATTTCTGACGCTTTTTCTCTATAAGAATTATAGTGTGCTGTTTTATCATATACCTGATTAAATTTAAATGAAAACCAAATATCTCGAATTTCTTCTCTAACATCATTGTAGGAATACCCGCAAGATTTCATGTCATCATAAATTTCAAGAATGCCTCCCATAATTGATGATTCAACAAGATTATAAATCATTAGTAATGCATTTGCTTTAAGCATCTTTAGAAAATCATCAGAATAAAAATCAGGTCTAATCTCCTCCATTCCTGAAAGGGGTTGTTTTTGATAGAGCTGTGCAATCGATCTAAAATAAAGTTCTATCTCATCTATCCTATCTCTATAAATATCAAGAGTTGCTTGCATCTTCATAATCCTTTAGGAGCATATCTCTAACGTATTCTATTCTTCCTACCACGCGTTTGGGTGAATTACTCGCATGCGTTGTAGTATGCACTTTAAAATCATCTGAATTTAGCCATTCCATTGAAACAGGTATTAAATCAGGTTTTTTTCTTAATGCAAGTGCTACACCAACTGAAATTGCTTCAAACCTAACTCTTGGAGTTGATTTTGCATTTTTAGTTTTTCTAAATCCAAACGGGAAGTGTTTTTCAACAAAATACAACATGGATTGAAACTCTTTATCATATGCTTTTTCCTCAAAATTCTTTTCTGATTCCACCACAAAATCTTCTAAAAAATCATCAACACGATGAACAAAGCTCTTGTAGTTGTTGAGATACGCAAAAAATCTAACTACGAGTTCTGAATCTTCGTAGCGTTTCTTCATAGTTTCACTCATTGGACAAAGACTATTAAAAAGTGTGTTATTTGCGCACTTTTCTACAAATGTCATAAACGCCCCTGTGTGTGAGCCTCGACGTATTTCACTTGATATAGCCTTTACACCACCCGTATTAATACGATTAAATATATCCTGTCTTGTTTCTAATGTTGTAGTGTCAGCAAGAACAATAATGCGTAGTGTACGTCCTTTGAATTTTCTTTGAAAAACTTCAGGTAAATCCTGAAACGTAAATCCATTTAAAGATGTTAGTTTATTTAAGTCTTTCAATGCAAGATCATTATATAAGAATTCTTCTAATGTCTGTGTCCGTTGTGCTCCATCAATAATTTCGCATCTGCCATCTTCTGTATCCGAAAAAAACATAAATGGAATAGGTAGTCCTAATAAAACTGATTCAATAAATCTATTTTTTGTGGTTTCATCCCAAATGAACTTACGCTGATACTCTGGAATATAAAAATCGTCATTGCGGAATTTTTCGACCAACACCTCTATCGGATAATCTTTTGTATCAAAACTAATTTCTTTCTGAAGCGTTCGGATTTGTTCCTCTGCTTGAATTTTCATTTCAATTGTTATTGAAGTCATTAATTCCTGCCTTTCCACTATACATTTGATTAATATGTTCCCATATGCTCATTCCGATAGTACGCCCCAATTCAACTGGCACAGCATTTCCAATGTGTATACCCAAAGCTTTCAAACTAAATTCAGTTTTATCTTCAGGTATAAATTGATAATCAGGAGGAAAGGATTGTAAAATTGCACCTTCCCTATATGAAATTGCTCGATCTTGGTCTGGGTGACCAAATCGACCATTTCCATAACCATAAAACTGTGTAGTTATTGTAGGTGATGGTTCATCCCACTGCATTCGGCCATAAACAGCGCCATAACTCTTTCCTGTATCTTTTTTGTGACAGTTAAGCTTAAGGTTCTCATCCCATTCTCTCCAAGTTCCTCCCGGCGTGGATTGGCGAATCCGCTCAAGGTTTTTATCAGACATTTTAACAACTCTATGCATAGGATCATGTTGATTGACCTCTCCGTTGGCGAGTTCTGGTAAATTACCAATAGCATTTCTAACTGTAAGATAGTTGTTTTCGTTATAAATAGGGTCGATCAACTGAATATCTCCTAAACGTGAAGCTAAAAGCACTAGCCTCTTGCGCTTTTGTGGAACACCGTAATCAGGGCAATATACTATCTGCCACGAACAGTGGTAATCTTCTTTTTCCAGTACATCAATAAAATCTTGAAAAACCTGTTCATTTGTTAGTTCTGGAACATTCTCCATTGAAACAATTTGAGGATGTATCTCTCGAATTATATCAGAAAATGAGTATAAAAGACGCCACTTATCATCCTTGTGACCTTCTTTTCTGTATCTCTGTGTATATTTAGAAAATGGTTGGCAGGGTGCACAGCCTACCAAAATTTTTATTCCATCTTCAGGGTATAATCGTTCTATATCTTTAATATCGATATTTGTAATATCACCTAGAATAAAACGAGAATGATTGTTTGTTTCGTATGCAAATCGACAGCTTTCGTTAATATCAATACCTGCAACAACATTCAAATCTGCAAGTTCCAAACCTTTTGTCAATCCTCCGACTCCGCAAAATAAATCGACAACACTTACTTGCATGATTCACACCTCCTCAATATTATCTTGATCTTCAATAAATAGTATGTGTATATCAACGTCTAATGCCTCTGCAATTTTTTGTACATTTTCGAGTGCTATGCTACGTTTCCCACACTCAACGGCACTGATGTATGTACGATGTAATCCAGCTTTTTTTGCAAAACCTTCTTGCGAGAGACCAATTTCATTTCTATACTTTTTTAAATTACGACCAAAAACCTTCAATACATCCACATAATCACCCCACTTTGAACACATTTTAACAAATTGAATACAATAAGTCAACATACAATAAGTTACATATGAAAAGAAGTCAAAATAAAATTAGTAGGAATATCGGCCATTGAGAAGTCATAATCCTCAAAGCGCACTAATTAGGTAATCCTTAACTGTTCTACCTATCCAACCATTTTTGAATAGTATTCAGTCATTTCTGGTGGTATTAATCTATATCATAAACTAATTGATTCATAATTATAAGGGAAGATTCGATAAATTTTATAATTTTAAAAACGTAACTTCAATTACAGAATTCGCGTTTAAGCACATTTTTATTCATCGTTTTACATCGATGCTCATACCAGATTTGAATTCCACCTTGAACCGATCGCCGCAAACGGTAATCTTCTCTATCAACCTTCTAACCAGCGGTTCATCGTACACTTCAATCTCAAAATCCTGCCCGTTTAGAAATTCCTTCATTTCAGTAATTCTTTGTTTTTGTCCTTCCCGCTCGGCATTTTCTACCAGCGCGTTCTGTTTAAGTTCCCGCAGACGTAAGATTTCATCTGCAATCTCATTATAAGCTTTTTTCGCATTGGCACATTCCAGCAGTTCTTTCTGCAAGCACTCCAATTTTATATCAACGTTCTCTGCCGAGGTATCACCCACCAGGTTGATCACTGTTTCGATATTCTGCTGTAGCTTTTCAATCACAGAGTCTTTATTGCCAAGTGCTAAATTGATGGCAGTGACTAATGCATTTTGTAAGTCTGTTTCCTGAACGGTTGGGGCGCTGCAGCATTCTTGGCCATGCTCCATTCTCGTTACACACCGCCAGACGATGGAGTGCTTTCCTCTGTTGTTCCATGCAACTCTGCGATAAATATCGCCGCATTTTGAACAATAAACGATGCCCGATAAGGCATACTTGCTGCTGTAGACCCTTTTCTTTTGATTGGCACCGCTGTGGAGATTTGCCCGTCTTATCATTTCTTCCTGAACCTGCATATAAAGGTTCTTTGGAATAATGGCTTCATGGCTGTTTTCCACATAATACTGTGGAACAATACCATTATTCTTCACCCGCTTTTTATTGAGAAAATCAATCGTGTAGGTTTTCTGCAAAAGCGCATCGCCAATATATTTCTCATTCTGGAGAATCTTCTTCAGCGTTTCCGGCCGCCACCTGGCCTTTCCCGCTGCTGTCAGAATGCCGGAGGCTTCAAGGCTTTTTCCAATCTGGGCTAGACTGGCACCTTCAAGGTACTCATAATAAATCCGTTTGATTACTTCTGCTTCCGCTGGGTCGATAACCAGATTTCTGTTTTCATCTTTGGTATACCCCAGAAAGCGGTTGTGGTTGACCTGTACCTCGCCGTTTTGATAACGGTACTGAAGCCCCAGTTTGACATTCTGTGATAGCGACTGGCTCTCCTGCTGGGCAAGGCTCGCCATAATGGTAAGCAGCACTTCCCCTTTGGAATCCATAGTATTGATATTTTCTTTTTCAAAGAAAACAGGAATATTCTTCTCTTTGAGTTCCCGAATAAACTTCAGGCAATCAAGGGTGTTTCTGGCAAATCGGCTGATGGACTTGGTTATAATCATATCGATGCTTCCAGCCATACACGCTTCAATCATGCGATTGAATTCTTCACGCTTTTTTGTATTCGTGCCGCTGATACCATCATCAGCAAAAATCCCGGCTAGCTCCCATTCACTGTTTTTCTCGATAAACTGGGTATAATGGGCAACCTGAGCATCGTAGCTGGTCGCCTGCTCCTCACTATCCGTCGAAACGCGACAATAGGCCGCTACCCTCAATTTCGGCTTTTCCTGCTCATCGACCGTATTCCCCACCCGTCTTCTAGCGGGAATAACCGTAACATTTCTACTTAATTCCACCACTTACCTCCACCTCACTTTCTATAAGACTATAGGCGTATTCCGCCTGTTTGAAAGGATCCGCAAATATATCAATCACCTTTGGCATCTTGAATCTCGTCCCGCATTCCGGTGTTTTCTGATCATTCAGCTCACGAATTCTACCAAGTGATCTGGCTTTTTCGATTCGCTTTGCTTCAGCTTTATCAAAGATCTCTTTATCAATGATTGCCGGATAATACGCATCACCCAGATAGCGTTTGTTCCTAAGCATTCTTCCTGCACAACCATGATGCAGTTTTAATCCGGCTGTTTCGGCAGCAACAGTCAGTGCCATGCCGGAAATATAGGCATTAAAAAATTCTCTGATTCTTGCCGCCTGTTCTTTATCTACCACAGCTTTGCCATCTTCGATCCGGTAACCGTAAGGTATGCTTCGACCCATCTACTTCACCAGCCTTTCTCTTAATTTCAGCCCGCATTTCAGTTCAAAAACCAGCTCTTTCCTTGACAGCACCGTTATTCTTTCCACATAGGAAAGGAACACTTTATCGTCATATTGGGTGAGCATTTCACTTTTTGAGACAAATTTCATCAGCTTCTTTAATTCCTCCGTCCGAGACATATCTCCCCCGATGAAGTGGATCAGGTTTTCCTTTTCGTCACGCAGTAATTCTGCCTGCCGACTCAATTCATTGCTTTCCTTATTAAAAAGCGCCGGATCCAGATAACCGCTTGCCACCAGATTCGTCAGCACCTGCCGCTGTTCGGTATTTTTCTCCAGTTTTATCTCAAGCTCGTTGATTCTTTCAAGCCGACTGTTGTCATTCTGGCCTTTGAGACTGTTTATCAGCGGTTTTAAGATAAGCTTTTGTCCAAATATCAGCTTGTTCATCATCGTTAAGAAAGCGGCTTTTATCCGATCATCGCGAATATACTTCATGGAACATTCAGCAGCATTTTCAATATGTCTGGAGCAACACCAGGCAATTTCAGAGCCACTGGGCTTATAGTTGATTCGGCGCTTGTAATTGCTGCCGCATTCTCCGCACTTTATTTTTGCTGAAAATCCATATCGGTTATGATATTTTTCGGTCTGGTCACTGATCCCTTTTTCTCTACCCCGCTGTTTCAATGCAGCATTGGCCTTTTCATAATCCTCATGGCTGATAATTGCTTCATGATGGCTCCGCACCAGATACTGATCTTGATCGCCATAATTCTTATGCCGTTTAAAACGGTCATCCGTGTAGGTTTTCTGAAAGAGTGCATCTCCCGTATACTTTTCATTCCGGATAATCCCCCAGATTGTTGCCGAAGTCCATTTTCCGCCTTTTTTAGCGGGGATCGCTCTTGCGTTCAAATCATCGGCAATGGCCCCAGTCCCTTCTCCCGATAATGCGGATGCGAAGATTTCTCTAATTATTTCAGCCTGATCAGGTACAATGACCATCGCCCCATCCTCATTCTGATAACCATAGGGTGGATAGGAAATGATGAATGTTCCATTCTGAAAGCGCTTTCTGACACCCCACTTCTCATTTTCAGAAATCGACACCGATTCATTTTCAGCCAGACTACTTAAAATCGAAAGCATCAATTCACTCTCCATCGAGCCGGTATTCAGGTTCTCTTTTTCAAAAATGATATGAACGTTCAGATCCAGAAGTTTTCTGACCAGTTCCAGGCAATCGGTTGTATTTCGACAGAATCGGCTGATGGATTTTGTGATCACAAGATCAATCTTACCGCATTCACAGTCAGCAATCATGGATAGAAGTCCATCCCGTTTATCTTTCTTTGTCCCAGTGATGCCTTTGTCATAATAGATACCTACATAGTCCCAGTCCTCATTTGCTTTGATGTAATGCTCATAGTGGACTTTCTGGTTTTCAAGGCTGACCAGTTGTTCGTCACTTGCCGTTGATACCCGGCAATACGCTGCCACCCGAATTTTTTTCTTCCCCGTGAAATCCCTGTTTTGTTCGATTTTTGTTATCTTTTTCATCAACTCACCTCACCTTCCGTAGGTCACATGTTACCTCTGAAAGCCATTGATAGCAACGAATTCAGGGCATTATCTCAGCTAAATAAGGCGAGAAAGTTTTACGGTTCAGTTCAGTTGTTTGATCAAATTCGCCCCTAGTGATCAGCCCTTCCGCCAGCAGTGATTCCAGTATTTTCTGGGCAAGAAAATAGTCGTATTCCCGCTGCAATTCTTCTTTTGTAAACTTTTTTATGACAACTGCCGGTATCGGCTGATCATCTGTGATTTTTGTTACCTGCACGGTTGTTCCTCCCATCCGAAGGATTGATCTGTTTCCTTCTACCGATAAGCGAAAAATCCATGCGAATCGAACCCCCAGACAAAAAAATAATGCCCACCAGGGAAAACTCCTTAGTGGGCACTGCTAGAATACTGTTATTAACTTAACCTTTGCGGCATCCGGCTGAAAACTTTCCCTCACGGATGTGGACAACTTGATCAATTTTATTGTTTCAATCCGGTTTTATCGGCATGATCCTCATTCCCTGATTTTATCTTTCCACGATCAACATCTGTTTCATTCTCCATCTGGGTGCGAATATTCTGGGTCAGCTTTTCTAGAAAGGGTGGGAAGTTGACATGCATATCCTTCATATTTTCCAAGATACTAATGATCTCATTACAGATTAGCCACACCGCCACAAAGGATGCGATGACAAAATTGACTCGGGCATCGACTCCGATATACTGGCTGGCATAGAGTAAGGTGTAATCCAGGATTGCGCCAACAGCAATCAGGTAAAACAAACAGACCTTTTTCATAATGCCCTGAAAGCCCTTATAGCTTGAAATCTTATTGCCCCGATACTTGGCTGCTGCCAGACCGGTGATGTAATCAAAGGTGGCCAGGACAAAAAGCAAGATAACCGGCACAGCCAGCATCCCCAGCCAACCGGAAAGGGCGGTAAAAACGACGACCACAACTAATTTAATCTTATCAAGATGTTCCATTTTTATTGTTCTCCTTTTAAATGTATTTCTCTATTAAAAAAGAGCCCGAAGGCTCCGCAATTGTTTAGATCAGATTCCACTGGGCGTTATGATAATAGTAGGCTTCAATCTTTTGAGCCTTGTTATTGGCATCGCCTTGATAGACATTGGATACCGGGAGTTTTATGTCAATACCATGCTGATTAAAGAGTGCAATCCGATGACCTGAGGTGAGACTGGAAATCAGCAGATGGTTGGTTTCCAGGGCAACGTCAGTAACCGTTTTAAAGGCACCATTGGCTAAATTACTACCGCAAAAATAGAAAATATCGGTGCCATAAGAAGCGATGCTGCCGCCAGAAAAATTCCAAGCAAGCCCACTCGAAACGGTGGTGACACTATTGGTCAGGGAATCGAATTTTAAAATGTTGTTGGCCCAATAAATATAAATATCGGTGCCAATGGCCGTCGCCCGACAGTTTATGTCAGGTAATGGTAAATATGCCACTAACGTATACGCATCAAGAAGGGTATCATATTTAGTGATCCGGGTTGTTGGATTACCATTTAAAGCCCTACCGCCGAACAGATAAATATCCGTTCCAATAACAGCTGCGCAGGATTCGACAGCATTGGAAACAAGCGGGCTGATTGCCGTAAATGCATGCGTTTCTGTATCAAAGCAATATGATTTACTGACAAAATATGAGTAGGAGTAACTGGTTGAATTAGCTCCCCCAAAAAGATAGATCTTTGTCCCAATTGTGGCGTAGCTAAAGCACCGCCAGCCGTGATTGTCATTATTAGGAATTGTGACCGGAAGCTTTGTCATTGTATTTTCCGCGATATCATATCGGTAAATATCCAGTGACTTGGTTGAGTGCTTCAGCCCACCCAACAGGTAGATGGAATTACCAACCCTGCCGGTCGCTGCTTCTCGATAGTAGTTAGAAGGCATCGCAACCCCAGTGGATGCGGTTTCGAGGGTATCCAGATTATAGGTCAGGATCTTGGGGCTTTGGGTAAAGCCACCAAAGAGATAGACCAGGTTACCAACCCGTTCAGCACAACCACCATAGCCACTGACGATTTCGCTGGTTGCGACGTTGACAATGTCATTCACCCGAGTAGTCGCATTGACGACACTGGATATGTCGCAGTCCAGCTTGATATTGGCTGCCGGAGTGCTTTTAACCCAAAGCTTGGTGGTATCTTCCGGGGCGACATCCCCAAAATGAATATTAAACTCAGCACTAGCCGGTGCACCTATCAGCAGACCATCAATCAGTCCTGAATAGCTATTGGTGGGGGTACCAGCAGGGAGGGCTAGGCCTTTACCAACTAGCGCTGTTTTAATATTGGAAAAATCGGTGATGGCCGTTTGAATATTTTCACTTAAGGTTTTAGTTGCCATTTAGTGCTCCTTCCAATTGATCATTAAGGGTACCCAGCTGGGTTGTGATGGCAACGATATTTGCTTCTGCTGTATCCAGCCGTGTTTCTAGCGGGTCAAACCAGGCTGCTTGATCGGCTTCGGTGAAATAATCCACCCCCTTGACCGGTGAATAACCGGCAGCACCAGCTGGACCAATTGAACCTACATCACCAGTTTCTCCCTTTTCTCCGGGAATCCCTTGAATGCCTTGTTGGCCAATGGGACCCTGAATTCCGGGATCACCTTTATCGCCCTTCGCCCCCTGAATGCCTGGTTCACCTCGTGGTCCGGCTTCCCCAGTCAGACCCGGCAGGCCTTGAATACCCTGGTCACCTTTTGCCCCAGGTAGCCCTTGGATGCCAGGATCGCCTTTATCACCCTTGGGGCCTTGAATCCCCGGCTCTCCCTGGTCACCCTTTGCCCCGGGCAGGCCTTGAATTCCGGGGTCGCCTTGATCACCTTTGGGTCCTTGTTCTCCTGGTTGTCCATCAATGCCAGGATCGCCTTGTTCGCCTTTTGGCCCTTGGATTCCGGGTTCTCCTTGAGCACCGTTTTCTCCCGGTAGCCCTTGGACACCTTGTAACCCCGGTTCACCTTTTGCACCCGGCAAACCCTGGATTCCCGGTTCTCCTTGGGGACCAGTCTCGCCTGGTAATCCTCGGTCACCTTTTGCACCTTTTTCACCGACTGGATCTTGAAGGCCGATATCGCCCTGATCACCTTTTAGACCCGGAATCCCGGGATCCCCTTTAGCTCCAATAAACTCCCCGGCATTGGCGCGCTCCACAACGGTTAGTGCTTCACTGCTGGCTTGATCGGCTTTTTCCAATGCCGATTTCGCATCTTCGCCAAGTTTTACCATTTGCTGTTCCCATTGCAAAAGGAGTGACGGTTCAATGGGCGGCTGGGGTGTATCACCTTTAATCGACTGGTTGATGCGGATTAGACCTCTTTCACTTTGCCAGACCGGGATGCCGGGATCTGCTTTGCCTTCCAGTTGCACTTCAAAAGCCAATAACCCCGAAGCCTGGGTTGTCGTCGCGGTCAGAATCCAGACGAAACGGATAAAATCACCATCGATTACCGGTATCATGAGAATCCGATCGATTAAACGACCAAGCTCGGTTTCGATATGAATATTAAAATCGGCCACATTCAGGCCATCATTCATTCTGGGAATCTCAAATACCAAACACTGAACCAGATGATCATATTGACTCACGATCATCTCATCATAAAAAAGCTGCTTTTCTTTGACGCTCACCTTATAATGCCGCATAAAATCCTCCTTCCATGCTTTACTCCTCCTCCGAATAATCCGGCCATTCCGTGATGGCCTCGACGACGTCCCAGTTTTTATTAACCGCCACACTCAGTTCACTTTGGGTCAGCTTGGCAAGATTGGCTGCCCCCAAGCCAAGGGCCAGCTTTTCCTGGCCAGTACGGTCGGTCAGCCCCGCCAGCACATTTCGCAGACTGCTTTTGGTTAGGTTGGGGCAAGGCGATAGATCAATGGATATATTAGTGTTGCTTAGATTAAGTTCTTTGAGATTAATCAGTCCATCAAACATTCCTTGACCATAGACCGCATTTTCCATATCCAAATATTGAATTGAGACCAAGGCAGCACAGCCCGAAAAAATCCCTTGCAAGCGATATCTATTTAGTTTCATCGTAAAGGCTTGTGGAATCGCCTGCAGTTTGCGACAGCCATTAAAAAAGCCCAGGTAAAGTGCCACACTATCATCATCGAGATAGACTGATGCCTGGTTTAAGAGATCAAAGTAAGCGATGTCCGTCCAGAGGCAGGGATACCAATCCACCGAAACGCCATCAAAACAAAGATAGGTCTCGCCATATTCAAGGGTAGAGGGATAAACCACTGGATGGTTGGGAAAATACATGGTCCAGACAACTTTGGTGGTCGGGTATACTTCACTGACCCGGCTGTTGGAATAATCCCAGATGTGCTCAAGGCCAAATGAAGCCGCTGAATTATGATAAGTCTGTCCATCGGAGGTGACAACGGTGCCTGCTTCATAAAAGTAGTCATTGACCAGGTCTTTAGCATAGTGCATCCGCAGATAGCCGCTTCGTCCTTGTGATAAGGCTTGCCACTGACTTCTAGCCCAAACCATATCGGGGTTGGGTAGCCAGTGAAAATCGCTTTCTTCCGGCCAGACAATCCGGCCATTAATTTTAGCTTCGATAATCGTCAATCCATTTGCTTTGAGGCTTTCGATTTCACGACTCTTAAATTTGATCCCCATCGCTTACCTCATTATCCGGAAACGTATTTTAAGTACAGAGTGCCTTGATCCATGACCTCAGGATATTCATCAACACAGAGCCATTTTTGACCACCAAAGTATTGATTCATGTATTCATTCACCGCTGGTGGGACGGTTTTATCGATCGCTTCTTTGATATCCTCGGTTTTAAGCTTGGTGATGATCGATTCAAAGTCGCTAGAAACCCGCCCCAGCTCGGCAACATTCTTTTCGGGGGTATCGGGGTAGCTGACCAGCTTGACAATCTGATGCTCCACTTCAAGGCCACGGATGCGGTCAATCAAAGTGACCTTATCGCCAATGGCAATGGCGAGATTTCCATAGTCATCGGGTAATAGACTGGCCAGATCGACCACCAAAGCGGTATAGACCCGATTGGGGATCGATAAGCCAGCCACTTTTTTCTGAGCCGCCGCCAGCAGTTCTTCCTTTAACTGATAGCGTTCATCGACCCAGACCTGGGTGATGACCTTATTAGTGTATTGAAAGTTTTCGACATAGGCTTTGCCGCCGTTGATATCCTCAAAACTTAGTCCGTCTTTGCCAAAGGCATACAGCCGGGTGACCAGATCAAAGCTGTCACCCCGGAGTTCACACTCTTTGATGTTGAGTTCGTCGGAAAAATGAACACCTTTATTGGTATAGCCTTGGGTAGTGGTCACCCGAAGGGTCTTTCCAATGCAATCATAGCGAAAGATCACCCCATAGGTTTTTTCAGCCAGTCGCAACAGGTCCAGGGTGTTTCCGGATTCCAGGGATACTGTTTTTGCAGAAGTGATACTCTCAGCACCAGTGAAGCTCCAGCCAGTCCCCGCAAGCACTTGACTGAGAAATGCAGGTAAGGTGATGTCTTCTAACAGAAACAAATGATAACCCACCACCATCAAGTCCGATAAATCTAAAACGCAACCGATGATGGTGGTTTGGCCACGTTCATCAATGCTTTTGATGACGTAACGGTTATCAAAAGTTAAAATCAGGTTTTCTTCGATTAGATATTTATACAGGGGGTGTTTGACATAGATTTCAAAGGATAGGGTATCTTCACCAGTTTCCAGCAGCTCGGTAATATAACAATTATCCATCTGTTCCAGTTCACCGATTGGCTGTTTGTTTTGGTTAAGTAAGCTTAATATCATCATTTCACCCGTTATTCCTCTGTTAAAAGCACACAGTCAAAAACAAAGACAGCACTGTAATGGCGGCTTGATATTTTACCTATCTGGGTGCGCACCAACATACAGTCAAAGCTCTGGCCTTCAATAAAATGGTTGTTAATGGTCACCACACATTTCTTTAGAGCATGTTTTAACGCTTCGATATCAGACAGCTTACCGTTTTTAAAATAGCATTCCAGCGCCAGCTTGCTGAAGCTTTCTTTGGTTTTAAAATAGATCGGCTTCGTGGCATTTTCTGGCCAGAAATAGGAGGGGTCATAATCCCCCGGCGTATAAAGGCTATTGGCATAGGTTGCTTTGAAGGTCGATAATAACACCGATCCATTGCTATTGGTAATGTCACATACTGCCATTAGATTTTACCTCCTCGTAAGCTAAAGGCCAGATCCCGAGAAACAATCGGGGTAATCGAGTGACCGACTGCCTTTTTATCCAGCTCGACGGTGGTGTAAATATAAATCGGTGCGGTAGTTCCACCATCCAGCATACCGGTTGAACTGTTTCCCGCTGAAGTTCTCCCGGTTAACCCGTTTGATTGGGTGTTCACGTCCAGGGTGGTGGGAATCGCACCGAGCATATCGCGGGTGACCGTCGCCATTTTTCTGACAAAACCAACCCCGACCCCGGCACCCATGTTTTCTCCAATATCCGCATACACTGTCGATGGTGAGTGCATCCCTAAAAGATTTCTGACCCCGTCCGTAACGCCACCAAAGAAACCGGTGACCTTATCTGAAAGCCACTGTCCCATCGACATGATCCCGTCCCATAAGCCTTTGACGATGTTGATCCCCACATCATAAATCGCCTCAGCTGTCTGACCCATCCCGGGCTGAGGACATCGAGCGGATCTGTTTAGCCATCGAACCGGTGAGGGTTTCCATTGAGACATCAACCAACTCTGCGGCATATTTGTAGGCCTGTAGGCTTTCAGCCGATACCCCGGCAACGATTGACG
>NZ_CAKMJU010000145.1:0-11508 GCF_927416815.1 uncultured Acetobacterium sp.
AGCCCTTGTTGATCAGATCATAAAGCAACTGCTGATCGGGATCAGTCAGTTTTAGGGTTGGCTGATGGTTGTTATCAACGTTTTTATTGATCGGCTGATCAAAAATAATATAATCCTCAAGGATATCATTCGGCTCGGTGACTAGTTTAGCGCCTTCCTTCAGTAATTGATTGCCGCCCGCCCAGTTTGATCCACTAATATCACCGGGAATCACGTAGACGTTTTTGCCTTGTTCTAATGCATGGTTGACGGTAATTAATGAACCGCTTTTTTTGCGGGCTTCAATCACTAGAATTCCTTGTGACAGCCCACTAATAAGCCTGTTTCTTTGGGGAAAATGAAAGGGCAGGGGTTTTTCACCGAGATTAAATTCTGAAATAATCAGGGCTTTCTCGGTCATCAGATCAAAGAGCTTTTGATTGGCGTAGGGATAACACCGGTCAATCCCGGTACCAAGAACAGCAATCGTGCTGCCCACTTCATTGACACTGCCCCAATGACTCTGGCCGTCGATGCCAGCGGCTAAACCACTGACGATTGTAACCCCACGGGATGATAGCGACTGGGCAAATAGTCGGGCAAACTTTTCGCCGGCCACCGTTGGGCTGCGCGAACCGACAATCCCAATCGATAGTGGTGCATTGAGTAAAGATAGATCACCTTTGGCATACAAGCCTAAGGGTGGCATATAAAGGTTTGAAAGCGATGTCGGAAATTTGGGATCGTAGCGGGTGATAAATTGAACATTGTTTTTTTTCAGGTAAGATAAATCTGCTTGGGCTTTTTTGAGTGATCTGTCCTGATCAAAATAATGCAATGCCTTTTGGTCAATGATTTTTGTCTTTGCAAGACTTTCAGCACTCAATGAAAAAATCACTTCTGGGGATATGAATTGTTCAAGCAGGATATTTTTTTGTTTGACTGAAATTTTTTCAAGACGCATAAACCATATCCAATAAATTAAATCCTTCATCCTTCCAGTTTCCCTTCTTATCAAAATCAATATTGATATCGATTATCTTAACACCAGTATAATGGTAATCAAAAGTCTTTGCAAATAAAAAGCCCCTGCGCCAGAATCTCATCTCAGCGCAGGGACCAAAGAATAATTATGATAAACACTTAAAACGAATAATTACTCAATAACTTTTAAATTCGTATCAATATTTTGGGTGACATCCTCGCCAAACCATTTCATTGATATCTCTGTTAGTTTTCCCTTTTCTCGCAAGGCGTCCAGAGCTGTATTTAATTGTTCGTTGAAGGCTGTATCAGCTTTTCGAACAGTTATACCGATCGGTTCGTTTGATAAGACATCGGAAGATACCGCATAGACCTCTGGTTTTAAAGTGGTATAAAACTGAGCCACACTGATATCGGTCATGATATTATCAATCTGCTTTCCTTCAAGGGCAGCAAAGGCGTCAAGCATGGCATCAAATTTACTGACCGTATATTCAACACCTTCCTGGGTTTTTAAAGCTTCAGCGGCGTAGTCAGCAGTGGTTTCAATTTGAACCCCGACCGTTTTACCAGCCAGATCTTTTGGTGTTTTAGCTTGCGCTGCGTCGGTACGAGAGACAATTACGATCCCATTAGCAAGATAAGGATCAGTCATATTAAATCCCTTTAAGCGGTCTTCAGTAATACTGGTTCCAGATAAAACAATGTCATACTGGTTGGCATTCAGACCGTTAAAAATTCCGTCCCAAGCAGTTGGTACCCACTTCATTTCAACCCCAAGTTCCTCTGCCAGTGCCTCACCCAGGTCAATGTCAAATCCAACCAGCTCATTGTTTTCATCCCGGAATTCTAGTGGCAGATACATATCATTTGTTCCGGCAGTCAAAACGCCATCGGCCAGCGGATCTTCACTACTGGCTGAATTACCGGCACACCCCGTTAGTAATAGTGTCGCTGCCAATACCATTGTGATCAGTAAATAACTTTTTCTTTTCATTTTTTTCCTCCTTGTTGTGTAAACTGTCTTACATTATATTTTGCAATGCATAAAAATTCAAGTATTATTTGTCCAAAACATTTATCTAAGCATTTATCTAAGCATTTATCTCAATAAAATAAACAGCTGGAATCCCCCTTTGTGGTGGAATCCAACTGTTTAATTGTTTTGGCGATTATCTTAGCGTCCTTCTGATTCCCGGTTCCCTGGAATCAACAGCACTGAAGCGGAGGCATGACGAACAATATTATGACTGACACTGCCTAAAAAAATCTCCTTGATAAAGCCCCGACCCTGTGTTCCCATGACAATCAGGGGGATATTTTCTTCGGCAACACGTTTAATTATTTCTGAGGTTGGCGCGCCATAGCGTATTTGGATATCGACTTCGACATCATTTAGTGCCAGCAGTTCTTGCTTGAGTTTTTCAAGCCGGTCATGATCAAGCTCATTAAATTCAACCAAACGATGCAAAAGATAGGGATTAATTTTAGATTCATCTTGAATATGGAAGATGGTCACTTTTTTAACGCCGCTTTTAACCATTTCCTTGACTTGTTCAAATGCGATATCAGCATTCTCTGAAAAATCTGTCGGAAATAAAAGATGACGGGTCAAGTCACTTTCATCTTCCGGCAATTGTTCTTTGTGCTGCTCGCGCACGACCAAGATTGGTTTTGTCGCCCCATACAAAATATTATAAGCAATCCCACCTAAAAACAGTGAACTGACCAGTGAATGCTTCTCGGCACCGACAACAATTAAGGAAGATTGATCTTCCTCGGCGATCTGATTGATCTCTTGCTTAATATTGCCGGAAATAATGCGTGTCTTGACGGTAAATCCGTGATCTTTTAAAATTTCCGACTGTTTCTTTAAATTTTCATTGAAAATCGATATTAAATAAGAGTTAACGCCAGTATCGACATCCTGGGGGTTAAAACATTGGACAAGCAAACAGGCCTTAGCACCAAGCTTCCGCAGGCTGCGAACGCATTTAACCATCTCAGATGATGCATTTGAAAGCTCAGAAACAACGATTATTCGATCAAACATATGCGACCTCCTCGTTTATTAAAATTGGTAATAATAGTGGATTACCTTAGGTTAGCCCTGATTGGCAGTATTTATCGTTCTTCTGCGGTGAGATTTAGTAGGCTGTCATCATCGCTGTCGATCAAAGCCAAAGAATTCTTCAGGTTATTGGTTAACTGCATCCGCATTTCTCGGTGGCTTTTAATGTATTGATCGGCATTGCTTTTATAAATTGACAGCGCCACTTCTATTTGGGTCTTGCAAGTTAAATCAAAGCGATCTAATTGTTCCTGTAAATCAGTCACCTGACTGACCAGGGTCTTATTCTCTTCAAGTAAATGCGTTTTTTCAGCTAACAAGGCACTGCGTTCCTTAAGGATATCCTGATATTGACTTTCTAAAACGCGACTAGCCGGCTGCGTTTGTCCACCAGCTGAAAGACCGGATCCCGCATCGATAAGATTCTCCCTGGCATAGCTATTAAGCTCATCATTTAGATCTTTAACCATCGCTTTTAACTGATGCAGCTGTGCCTTCAATTCGACACTTTCCTGTTCATAAATCAGGTATTCATTAAGCTTATTTTGTGTTTCGGTTTCACTAGCAGCAGGAATTAATTCAGCAACCGGAGTAGCAGTATCATCGACAAGGCGTTCGTTAATTAATTGATTCAATGCCTGATTTTCTTTTTTTAGTTCGTCAAGCTGATCTGACATGTCACTTTTTGAACTTTTGCAGAGATTATACATTTCCCCATATTGATCGCGTTCCTGCTTTAGCATCGCGATCATCGCAGCATACTCGTCAAGCCGGCTGTTAAAGGATTCTTCGGCGCTGCGCAAGTTCTCAGATAAGTTATCGATATATTCAGTTACTTGTTTTTTACTATAGCCGTTCATTTCTTTACCAAAAGACAATTTTGTTTTCGATTGAACGGACTTGTCTCTTAATTCATCTAAGGTTAATTGTTCCGATTTTTTTGCCATTGCTAATCATACCTTTCTAAATTACTGACTGATTGTGAGCTGCTGGTTTAAGTCAATCTTTAAGCGATCACAGGATCCTGATCTGACTTCCAGTACCCAAACTGTTTTACTGATATGAGGGCTGACTTTTCCCGGAGCCAAAGCTTTCTCGATATGGAGTATTTCCCCATCTTTAGACAAAAATATCGCATCAATCGAAAATTTCATCCCAAAGGTGTGGATCTGGCTACATTTATTTAACAAAAGCCCCTGATTTTCATTGAGACCCGCTGTTTTTAATAAACCAATCAAGCGCGCAGCGAAATGATCAGCTATTTTCACATCACTAAATAATATCGACTCATCTCTTTGCACCACGCATCTATTCATTAATTATACCCCTTATCCAAACTGTTTAACAAGCTGTAATATTGTTGGTCCCAAAAGAACGATAAATAAAACCGGCAGCACAAAAAAAACTAAGGGAATCATCATTTTGACGGGTGCCTTCATCGCTTTTTCCTCAGCTCTTTGCCTGCGTTTGGTACGCAATTCTTCGGATTGTGCTTTTAATACCTGGTTAATCGGGATCCCTAATTGTTCAGCCTGAATGATTGAACCAACAAAGCTCTTTAACTCTTCAACTGAATTACGGTCGCCCAAACTTTTGAGGGCATCTTTTCGTGGCTTGCCAAAGTTGATCTCTGAGTGAACGATGTTTAGTTCCGCAACTAGAACCCCACTCAAACGCTCACCGATTTTAATTAGCGCTGAATCAAACCCTAAGCCGGCCTCCATGGTAACACATAAGATGTCCATGATATCGGGCAACTCATCAGAAATAGCGCTTTGACGTTTATTGATTTTAATTTTCATAAATAATACCGGGGCAATTATGCCAGTTAACATGCTGATAAATATCAATAATAATTCATTTAGTAGATTCCATCGGGTAAAGATAGTGACAACAAATGCGCCAATAAAAAAGACCCCAAAAACCACCAGCCGAATGGCATTATATTCATTGACGGCCAGCTGCAAGCCGGCATGCCTGAGGTTTGTTTCGGTTTTGTTGTTTTTGGAAACGCTTTTTTTGGGGAACAGCGATGACAAATTTTTAATCAATGATTGATAGATCGGTAAAATAACCCTTTGAAAAAAAGGCTTTTCAAATTCATCTTGGAGATCATTTTTATTGCGTTTTTTAATCGCATCAAGTCGTTTCTTTTTGGTGTCTGAAACCTTTGCCTGATTATAAAAAATGATTAAGATTAGCACAAAAAGTAGCGCTGAAACACTTACTGCTAAAAATCGCATTAAATTTCACCTCGTCGCTTTTAGAATTTTATATTGACAATTTTCCTGATCAACAGGTAGCCGATAATTTCCATAATCATTGCAATAACAATCATGGCGATACCAAGATTTGATTCAAAAAATATTGTCACATAGTCGGGATTAAAAAGCATAAAAACCAGAATAATTACAACTGGCATTAAGCCAACCACCAGCCCTGATGTTCTGGCGGTCGCCGTTAAAACCTTGATCTCGTTCTTTATTTTAAAGCGTTCTTTGATGGTTCCTGAGATACTTGTCAAAATTTCAGAGAGATTACCGCCAGTTTGACGCTGGATCAGAATCGCTGAAACAATCATCATAAAGTTCTGACTCCCGATTTTGTCGGAAAGGCGGGTCAGCGAGGTTTCGATTGAGCTTCCTAATTTTAGTTCTTTAACAACCCGCCCAAACTCTTCGGAGATGGGATCGGGCATTTCGGTCGAAATACTGACTAGCGCCTGTTGAAAAGTCAGTCCGGCCTTTAGGCTACTGCTCATGATGCTGATCGCGTCAATCAGCTGCTGTTCAAACAATTCGACCCGCTTGGCTCTTTTTTTGTTGACATACAGAGGTGGTGTTAATAATCCAAACACGAGTACCATGATGACAAAGATGATATTACTGCCCAGCATAAAAAGTAAACTCGAAGGGATGATCGCTAAGGCAATCCAGAATATCAAAAACTCGGACGGTCTGATCAGAATTCCGGACATGGCCAGGTCATTTTCGAGTTTTTTCAAAACCTTATGATCAGACTTATTTCGGTTTTTTTTGACCCTGGTGATACTGGCCAAATCGAAATTCCCCTTGCTTGTCATCGCATCAAATCTTTTTTGCATCTGACGCTGTTCGGCTGAAAGGGCGTACAGCAGTAACAATACCAGAAAAAAAACTGCTGCCATCATCAGTAAGGTGAGTATTAATGCGTTCATTTTATTACCTCATTGCCGTTTCTTTATTCAATAAACCAATCATCATTGATCATTACCCCGTTATGGGCAATTTTTTCCAAACACCGGGGTTTTATTCCCATGCTTTTAAAGCGCCCCTTAAATTTCCCATCGGTATCTAATTGTCCAGTCATTTCATAACTGAAAATATCCTGCATGACGATCACATCGCCCTCTAATCCGGTGACCTCAGTAATATTGACAACCTTTCTGGTGCCATCGCGAAGGCGGGATTGCTGGATGATGACGTCGATCGCTGAGGTGGTTTGATCCCTTATTGCCCGCAGCGGTAAATCCATCCCCGACATTAAAACCATCGTCTCGATTCGGGACAGCGAATCTCTGGGGGTATTGGCATGAATTGTGGTCAACGAGCCGTCATGGCCGGTATTCATGGCCTGAAGCATATCGATGGTTTCAGCAGACCGGACTTCACCAACAATAATTCGGTCTGGCCGCATCCGTAGGGCATTGACAACCAGTTCGCGAATCGATACCTTACCTCTTCCTTCGAGGTTGGAGGGGCGGCTTTCTAAGGTAATGACATGATCCTGCAATAAGCGAAGCTCGGCGGAGTCTTCAATGGTGATGATCCGTTCGTTATCGGGGATAAAACTTGAAAGAACGTTTAGCATGGTTGTTTTACCACTGCCGGTTCCGCCAGAGACAATAATATTTAGCTTACCTTTAACGCAGGCTTCCAAAAAGGACAGCATTTTTTTAGAAATTGATCCATAAGCCAGTAATTGATCGGTAGTAATCGGCTTCTTTGAGAACTTTCGAATCGTAATAACCGGGCCGACCAGTGATAGTGGCGGAATCACGACATTCACCCGCGAGCCATCCTTAAGGCGGGCGTCGACCATCGGACTGGCTTCATCAATGTGGCGGCCGACTGACGAAACAATCCGATCAATGACATTTAAGACATGCTGGTTATCTTTAAAAACCACCTGTGACAATTGAATTTTACCACTTTTTTCAATATAAACGCGGTTATAGCCATTAACCATAATTTCAGAAATGTCCGGATCATTTAGTAGTACCTCAAGCGGCCCATAACCGATGATTTCATTGAGTAGTTCCTCTGTAATGCGGCTACGGTCAAGCCGGTTAACGTTTTCAGCTTCAGCAGTCATGACGTTTTCTAAAATTCTTAATATTTCGATCGGATTTTCTTTGTCGACCTTATCACCCTTGCTACTGTTAATTTCATTGATCACTTCCTGATGGACTCTGTTTTTTAAATCCTGATGGATATCAATGTGAATAATTTCCTTTTTTCCTTCTTCCTGGGACTTGTCTTTCTGTCCCAGTCGCTGTTGTTCCATTTTTTCCAGAAGTCCCATGTGTTTACCTCACCTCTTGATTTTTATTAACTAACCCGTTGATTGATTGTGTTGACGACATAATTAGCAAGTTTTTTTAGATCCTTGCCGATTTCTGATTTAGGTGCATCCAAGACAATCGGAACCCCCTTATTATGTGAGGTAATCGCCGTTTTAAAGTCAAATGTAATGGTATTTTTAAGCGGTTCATTCAAAACCCGCTGCATATCCTTAAGACTGATCAGACCTTTTGTTAAACGATTGATAACAAATTCCGTTTTTTCTTTCTGCTGCAGCGAGTCGAGGATATTAAGGGTAATTTTGGTATTACGCAAGGTTGAAATATCCGGCACCGAAACCAACAGCACCAGATTGGAATTTTCAATCGCAACCATCGTAATATCGCTAAACATCGGGGCGGTATCGATCAAAATATAATCGTAGAAGGGGCGCATTGTGTTGATCATTGTTTCAATGTTTTTAGGCGTGACATACTCGGCATATTCGGGACTTTTAGGGGCACAGACAAGGCTGACCCCAGAAAAATGGAGCGCCATCATCCGTTTAATGGCATCAATATCGCCGGCATCGTTACCCTGGGACAATTCTGAGATGGTATCCTTGGGATCGATGTCAAAATAAACATTGACATCGCCAAATTGCAGATCGCCATCGATGATCGCTACTTTTTTGCCCATTTTAGCCAGTGCCACGGCTAAATTTACGGTGATCGTGGTCTTGCCAATCCCGCCTTTTGCACCAAACACCGTAATAATTCGTGATTGCATGTTATTAGAAGCCGAGGAATCGGCATTTTCCAGGCGAGATCTTTCCATATAATGAGCCAATTCAATATTTTCGGTTAGTGTTTCAACGTCAATTGGAAATTGCAATACTTTTCTGACCCCGGCAAGCATGACTTTTTCAAGCATCCCGACATCAAAACGATCACATAAGAAGATTACCGCACAGCCGGGAATCTTTATATAGATTTGTTCTGCCAAATCAATGGCATCACTATATTCATCATCAAACTGAATGATAATCACATGGGGTTTGATACTAATGGCTTTCTCCAAAACACTTTCATCCTGCTTCGAAAATCCGATAAAGGCAATCTTATCACTTCCAAGCAGGCTTTTGATTTCATAGATGCGGTTGTCATTATTCCCGATAATCATTACTTTGATCTTTTCCATTGTACCCCCCAGATTCTCTTAATTAGTTATGCAAATTTTGGTTCTTGCGCGTTGATGTGTTTAGGGACTAAATGGCGCTTGGCCTAAGGTGTCATTATCAACAGGAGAACGCAACACCAGGCGGTATCGTGGCTGAGGATCAATCGCTAAAGCATAATTCATTCTCGTCACGTCAGCAGCAGGTGCAGATACGGTTACCGAGGTGTAGGTGCCGCCCTTATCACCGGAAGCAAGTGGCCCGATTTTAATAATTTCGAGGTTTTCAACGACAAGTTGTGAAGTTGCTCCGTCTTTAGTAAGTAAAACCGTCACCAGATCAACCCGATCGCCCTTTGTTAAATAACCACCAACCCCTTTTTCCTCGTCAACAAGAATGGTCACCGCACGATAATTTGGCTCAATCGAGTAGGACAGATTATCATTCTCCTGGTTAATATCACTTAGCCGACTTGTCAGAATCTGTTCGTTTGCTTCGATCGTTTCTTTGCTAATCCGACCTAAGATATCATCCTGGTTACCGATTGATAGTTGGTGAACCGCTTCAATAGGCACCTCGGAAGTTTTTAGCATTTCTTTTTGGATAATGGTTCCTTTGGGGATCGTTTGTGTCGCCAGCACGACAGGCTGTGTTTTTAAGCGGCTGCCCTTTTCTAGCGAGGTGGCAAACTGAAAAACCGCGATACCGGTAATTATTGAAACAAACAATGCTATTACTATGAGTTTTTTCATCGATTTCTCCATTCACTTAATCACTGCGCTTTTAATCTATCTACCCAAAGTTTGGCTAAATATTTATTATTCTGATAAGATTAGACTATATAAGCCAAAGTCGCCTACCGATCCTTCGCCAACATTATGTCCAGAAGATGCGCCATCGGAGATCATGTTTAAAAAGGAACCGGTGATATAGCCGTCATTGGTTTGATGCTCCAGTAAAAAGGCCGCAAATCCCTCCACCACCACCGTTTTCTTATCTGTTCCGAAAGAGTAAATGGGCACTTTTACAATCCTTGGGCAGGATGGTTCGAAATTTTCCACCGTACAACCGGGACCACCGGATAAGGCTCCAAAATGGGTACAGGCGTCATACCTTTCTTCAAAGCCCTGATAAGTCGGGCCAACCATGTTTCCGCTTTCTTCTAGCAGAATATCCCCGACACTGATTTCGCCGGCATAGCCCTGAGCAATCCAAATCCGATAATCGCTGGCCCCGCCCCCTTTTCCGTCGAGATCTAAAGCTCCAAAGAAAGAAGTCGAGCCACTGTGAACCCCATATTTTAAGGTCACATGAGTTAAATTATTACTGGTTATCCGGTTTTCGATCTCATCTTTTGTTAACCCAATCGGAACAACGCCAGTTGTTCGGATAACCGGGGAAAGTTTTGCAACAGCGGTTCTTGAGAGATCCAGAAAGTCAATCCCAAATATCTTGGCAAAATACATCGGGACTGATTCATCAACAGTTACCCGTATTTCAGTATACTGGCCGTTGCTGACCTTACCTAAAATAATATCATCCTGGCTTAAATTCTCAAAGCCATTGAGGTTGGCATAATTGATGGCACTATTTTTAATTTGATTTATTTTTGTCAAATTGCCGGTTTCAATCGGTAGCAATCGCCCCGATGAATAGACCGCTGCATCGGCTGCCTTTTGTTGTTCACCAGTGCTTAAATAGGCCAAGCCCAGATCGATTACCAAAGCTAACATGCCTAATATCATCACCATCGATATCGCCACAATAATCAATACATTGCCGTCTTCGTTACCTTTTGTATCAAATCGCGACAGATGTTTTTTTAATAATTCAATTCGTTTTTTCATTTATTCCACCTTCATAGTGCAGGATGAAGAAAGATTCATCGTTTCACCCCGAACAAAAACGCCCACAATCGGCGTTAATATATTAACGTCATCACTGATATCAACAATGACATCGCCCAAACGCGGATTTGAAGTATTGGTAAAGGTAACGGTAATAGTGGCTGTGCTGGCAATGTTGTCCGGCGCAATCGCCCGGATATGGGCTTCTATGGCAGTTTTACTGGAAGCATTAACGATCGCATAGCGGGCGCCCTCTCGGGAAGCATAATCAATACTATTCTGATTCATAAATAACCAACCAAAATCGATGATTGCACACAAAATCATAATCAAAATTGGTAAGGTTATTGCAAGTTCGACAACGGCCTGGCCGTCTTCTCTTTTAATCCATTTGATTATGTTTGTAAGCATTTTTCCTCCCCGATCATTATAAAATGATCTTTATTTTGCTACGATTAATTTGAAAAAATAATAGCGATTTTTCGGTTCATTAAAAAAGGCATATTGATCACGTCTGGCAGAAATTTCTACTCTGACGTTGCCAATATGCCACTGGTTTCTTCACAGTAAACACAATAACTACCTTAGGCTTTATGCTGCTAATTGGGTTCCGATATCGGTAAAGAATTGACCAATTTGTGGGCCTAATAACCAGATCGCGGCAATCGCTGCTAAGGCAATCCCAGCGATAATGAGTCCATACTCAACCATGCCCTGTCCATCTTCTTCTCTTAACATTCGTGTAAATACGGTTTTCAGTTCTTTCGTCTCCTTTTGGTTTGATTTTTTGGGGGTGATCTTTAATGAAGCGTGCGGTTTTTGTCTTGTGAGTATAATTTGCATATGTCGTTAACGATTTCCCGGTTTGTTTGCCAGCAGTGCGGAAAAACCTCTCCGCGCGCGTTGGGT
>NZ_CAKMJU010000146.1:0-12335 GCF_927416815.1 uncultured Acetobacterium sp.
AGAGGTTTTGTCGATGAGAATGGCAAGCAGTGGCTTGAAACTGATGAGTTGGGCATTTTTTCAGTTGAGTTTTTAATGGCACTTGTGATGGCAGAAAATTTCGGAGGTGATTGCGATGAGCATCAGTAAGAAAAACGGCGAGGGCTATTATGATCCGACTGCCTATGATGCACTGACCAACGTGATGAAATCAGAAAAGGCTAAGAAGAAAGTCGACTACAAACCGCTGGTTTATGTTTGTTCGCCGTACTCTGGCGATGTGGATCAAAATGTCAAGAACGCTCGACAATTTTGCCGCTTTGCCCTGGAACGAAACTGCATTCCTCTGGCACCGCATCTGTTGTTTCCGCAGTTTATGGATGATGCCAATCCGGTTGAACGGGAAATGGCGATGTTTATGAATTACGTGCTGCTGGGCAAGTGTGATGAATTATGGGTGTTTGGCAGTCAGGTCACAAAGGGGATGGAACAGGAAATTACGGTGGCTACAAAACGCAACCAGAAAATCAGGTGGTTTGGGCGGAAAGCGAAGGGAGGACAGCAGCATGCGTGAGTTGCCAATCGCATACGGCAACAGCTGCTATGCCAAGAAATGGTCAAACAAGAAAATTAACTTTGATGATTTATGCCAAAGACTTAAACACACCGTTCGCACCCCGGAAACGGTGGAAGAATATCCGAAACTCCCGAAAACTGAACGCGATCGTACCAAAGACAAGGGCGGTTTTGTCGGTGGCAGCCTGAAAAACGGCAGCCGCAAGCGGGATTCGGTGGCCTGCCGGTCGATGCTGACTCATGACGCCGACCATGCGGATAGAGACTTTATTGAACGTTTTGAAATGCTATGCAAGTATACCGCCTGTCTTTATACCACCCATGGTCATACCCCGGAAGCACCAAGAATCCGGATTATTATTCCCCTGACCCGGGATGTGACGCCGGATGAATACACGGCCATTGCCAGATATTTTGCCGAAGAGTGGAACATGGACTGTTTTGATGAATGTTCATATCGTCCCCATCAGCTGATGTATTGGCCCACCACCCCTTCAAACGGGGAGTATATTTTTAAACGTATTGACGGGGAGTGGCTTGATCCGGACAAATTTCTCAGCATCCACCCCAACTGGCGTGACTGCTCACTACTGCCAACCTCTTCACGGGAAAGCAGGGCCTCCGATCACAAGCAGCGTCGCCAGCAGGATCCGCTTGAAAAAGCCGGTGTAGTGGGAGCCTTCTGCCGGGCTTATAGCATCCAGGAGGCCATTGAGACATTTCTTGGCGATGTCTATGAAGCATCAGCGGTGCCGGGTCGGTATGATTATATCCCGGCTGACAGCAGCGCCGGGGTGGTGGTGTACGATGATAAGTTTGCTTATTCCCATCACAGCACTGATCCTGCCAGTGAAAAAGAACTCAATGCCTTTGATCTGGTGCGTGTTCATAAATTCAGTGATGTCGATGAAAAGAAGTCCTTTAGTTTAATGGCTGAGTTTGCGGTAGCCGATGATGCGGTGAAATCGGAACTTTCAAAAGCGCGGGAAGCGTTACTGGAGGAAGATTTTGCCGATACGGATGACTGGACAACCCGCTTAAAATACCAGCCCAAAAGCAGTGTGTTGGATAATAGCGTCTGGAATGAAGTGCTGATTCTCAATAATGACCCTGATTTTTCAAATTTTGCATTTAATGAAATGGCCAACAGGATCCAGATTACCGGAGCTGTTCCATGGGATCGACCAAGCGGCAATCCATTCTGGAGGGATGCAGATACAGCGCAGCTAAAAGCATTAATTGATGTACGCTATGTTTCGTTTTCAAGCAGAAACCACGATGTCAGTTTTGTGAAGGTTGCCGATGATCGCCATTTTCACCCCATCCGTGACTATCTTGATAAACTCCCGCAATGGGATGGAACGAAACGATTGGAGAATCTGCTGATCCGTTATTTTGATGCGGCAGACACCCCATATATCCGGGCAGTTACCCGCAAGACCTTTGCCGGGGCGGTGGCGAGAATCTATAAACCCGGCACAAAATTTGACTGCATTCCTGTCCTTGATGGCGACCAGGGGATCGGCAAAAGCACCTTCTTTAAAGATCTGGTGGGCGAAGAATATTATTCGGATACGCTGTCACTCACCGATATGAATGATAAATCCGGCGCAGAAAAACTGCAGGGCTTCTGGATTGTCGAAATTGGCGAACTGGCCGGGATGAAAAAAGCAGACATTGAAAGAGTCAAAGCCTTCCTTTCGACAACCGATGACAAGTATCGGCCCAGCTATGGTAGAACCGTGGAGAGCCATCCAAGGCAGTGTATTATTATCGCATCCGTCAACGGAGAGCGTGGCTATCTGCGTGATATTACCGGCAATCGCCGTTTCTGGGTGGTGAAGTGCAACCGTAAAGAGCAGATCAAGACCTGGAATTTCTCAGAAGTCGAACGGGACCAGATCTGGTCTGAGGCAAAGCACTATTATCAAAGCGGCGAGAAACTGTTTCTTGAGGGCGAGATGCTTCGTGCTTCTGAAGAAGCCCAGCGTGATGCCATGGAAGTGGACGAGCGCCAGGGCATGGTGGAGGAATACCTCGACACGCTGCTGCCAGAAAGCTGGGAAAGCATGGATGCGTATGCCCGCAGAAATTATCTGGCCGAAACGAACGCACCAACAAGCCCGCTAGGAACGGTGGAACGGCAGACGGTCAGCAATGCAGAAATTTGGTGCGAATGCTTCGGGCGCAGTCTTTCCGATCTGAAACCATCCGATTCCTATGCGATAGCGGCGTTGATGGCAAAGGTGGATGGCTGGGTAAAAACCGGAAAAGTCAGGAAGCGTCCCATCTACGGCAAGCAGCGCCTTTATGAAAGAAGTTGTTGTCAGTTGGAAAACGCCGATAAATAGAGGGTTTGACGGTGCTAAGCAACAACTGTAACAACTATATCCCTTATATTAGTTATTGGCTTTAAGCAATAGGGAATAGGTTTCTTGTGCCCGCATACGCCCGCGTAGAAATTATAGGAAATGGTGTTGCCAGTTGTTGCTTGTTGCTGAAAAAAGAAGGATGGAATGTATGAGAGAAAAAACAATCGAACGAAAACTGGTAGCAGCTGTAAAAAAGATGGGCGGTATCTGCCCGAAGTTTGTATCTCCGGGTTTAGATGGAATGCCTGACCGATTAGTACTTCTACCGGGTGGGAGACTGGCATTTGTCGAAGTGAAAGCCCCTGGAAAAAAACCGCGGCTTTTGCAAATGGTAAGGCATGAGATGTTAAAGCGTCTGGGCTTTGCAGTTTATGTTCTGGACGATGTGGAAAAAATTGGAGAGATGCTTGATGAAATTGCAAATTCAATGTGATTGGTGCGGAAAAGAATTTATTAGGGAGAAGAATAATATTCATAACAGAAATTATTGCAGCAGAATGTGTCTTGGAAAAGCGAATGCAGAAAGGTTCCGCTTGAAACGACTGAAAACCTGCGATAATTGTGAAAAAGTTTTTGAATACAGAGGGCACCATAAAAAGAGGAATAATCATTTCTTTTGTTCTGCCGAATGTGGTTATGAATTTAAGACCAAGAAAATGTATATCCCATGTGATTGGTGTGGCAAACCAATTTTTAAAAAACGTTCTGATGTTGCAAGGAATGAACACAATTTCTGCGATTTCGGGTGCTATATTGATTTTATAAACTTTGAGAAAGCAGGAGCGGACAATCAAATTGTTTCTGGAGAAAAATTATATCGAAGACTTGCAGAAATGAAAATCGGCCGCAATCTTTATGAATACGAAGAAGTCCATCATATCGATGGCAATCATAAAAACAATAATTTGGATAACTTGGAAGTTCTTACTTCAGCAGTACATTCCAAAATACATGCATTGCAGAAAGAGAGGGATCGTCTTGGAAGATTTGTTAAAAAAGAATGACTTGCATAGATATCAAAAATTCAGTGCCCAATTTATTATTGAACATCCGGTGGCAGCGATTTTTTTGGATTGCGGACTTGGAAAGACCGTTACTTCCCTCACGGCAATCAATGAGTTAATGTTTGATTCTTTTGAGGTTCAACGTGTGTTGGTAGTATGCCCGTTACGAGTAGGAAGCGTCTGGGCAAATGAAATGCATCGCTGGGAGCATCTGCAGAAACTGCAGTATTCGGTGGCAATCGGCACGGAACCAGAGAGACTGGCTGCATTAAGTGGAAAAGCGGACATTTATATCATTAACCGTGAAAATGTGCAGTGGCTAATTGAAAAAAGTGGTGTTCCGTTTACATTCGATTTGCTTGTCATAGATGAATTATCGTCATTCAAAAATCACCAATCAAAACGCTTCCGCGCGCTTTTAAAAGCCCGACCCAAGGTCAAACGTATCATCGGTTTGACAGGCACCCCGAGTTCAAATGGTCTGATGGATTTATGGGCAGAATTTAGACTGCTTGACTTAGGCGAACGTCTCGGCAGGTTCATCGGCCAGTACCGCTCCAGCTATTTTAAGCCAGACAAGCGTAATGGCCAGGTCATTTTTTCCTATAAACCCTTACCCAGTGCCGAAGAAGCGATCTATTCCAGAATCGCCGATATTACAATCTCCATGAAATCGACGGATCATCTAGAGATGCCAGAACTTCTGATCAATCAGCAGGAGGTGCTACTTTCGGATTCTGAAAAAGAACGCTATGAGGAATTAAAGCGTGATCTGGTACTTCAAACAACAGATGGTGATATTACTGCGGCCAATGCAGCCGCCCTTACTGGCAAGCTCTGCCAGCTGGCCAATGGAGCCATCTATTCTGACTATGGCGAAACCATTGAATGCCACGACAGGAAGCTGGATGCTTTAGAGGATTTAATTGAAGCCGCCAATGAAAAGCCGGTTCTCGTCGCCTACTGGTTTAAGCATGACCTGCAGCGCATCAAAAAGCGTTTCACTGTCAGGGAGATCAAATCCAGCCAGGACATCACTGATTGGAACACCGGAAAAGTTCCGGTAGCTGTGATCCACCCGGCCTCAGCTGGGCATGGACTAAACCTGCAGTCTGGTGGATCAACCCTGATCTGGTTTGGGCAGACCTGGTCACTTGAACTGTATCAACAGACCAACGCCCGCCTATGGCGTCAGGGACAAATCAGCAAAACCGTGATCATCATGCACCTTATCACAAAAGGAACCATTGACGAGCAGATCTTAAAAGCCCTATCAGAAAAGAACCTGACACAGCAATCTCTGATTGATGCGGTGAAAGCTGATTTGAAAATCTGAGACAATCAATGACAATCCGAGGAAAACTATTTCGGAGGTACGACTATGGAATTCTATGAAAGATTAGCAAATGCGATTATTATAGAGGCAGTTAAAGACTACCGAAAAGCAATTCGATTTTTGAAGCATCATCCCCACACACCAGAGCTTGATAACGATCCTCAACAAAATACGCTGCGAGATAAAGTTATCAAAAATGAGAATGAACGGGATGCAGTTGAGCGCTTTTTCCGGTCTGGATGGTTTGAGATGCTCTCCTCCTTGGATGGTGAGGTTCTGCTAAAAAAGGTTTGTGAAATGGAGGATGCCTGAGATGACCGCTTTGGATTTTTTAAGCCAGGCTTACCGGTTGGATCTTCGCATCGACAGTAAACTGGAACAGATTAATACTTTAAATGAACTGGCGACAAAATGCACCGCTACCATCAGCGATATGCCCCGCAATCCCAACCAGAGCATTTCTTCGATGGCGGATACCGTTGCAAAGATCGTTGATCTTCAAATTGAAATTGACCGGGACATTCATCAGTTGATCGACATCAAGCGGCGGATTGTTGCCAGCATTAAAGCTGTGGACAATAAGGAATTTCAGACGTTACTTGAACTTCGGTTCCTTTGTGGTTGTACCTGGGAAGAAATTGCCATCAAGATGGGCTTTAGTATCCAACACACCTATCGAATGCGTGATCGGGCTTTAAAGAAAATCGTGGTCAACTAAAGTGGAGAGTAAATGAGAGTTGATGTTAATACCCAATGTGGTATAATGATACTGTGAAAAAAGTAGGCGTAGGCCACCACGGGAGAAATCTCATGGTGGCTTTTCTTATGCCCAAAACGAGGTGAATATTGTCCCCGTAAAATTTAAATACTATCTTTGCGAGAAAAAATTTCAAAAAGTACAAACGATCTTAGCAACTAGCGAATTATTTTGCTGGTTTCAATTTGAAGTTTGTTCCAGCACATTTCTCCAATTATCAGGAAAACCATAATACTTAAAATCGACAAGTGGATTTTGTTTGTATATTTCGCTGATATGATCGATAACCAGTTTAAAATCATTGATGTGAGTCAATGATTTCAGGACTAAAATATAGGAAAATAACTTGTTATTCACCACAGTTTCATTATCAATTCTTAGTTGTTTCTTTTCACTTGTAGAAAGCTTTGGTTTTGTAATAAACAATCGGTTATATAATCGCCCGGCATGAGCACTTATGTTTCTGAGTATGGTGACGCAATGTAGCAGATTCTCAACGATATCAGGTCCTTTCGAATAGTTGAATCCCAATTGTGAAGCGATTTTTTTCTGTAACTCCTTGTCCAACATGGTGTATAACTTTGATGCATCTGAAATAGTAAGCACTTCAATGTATACCCAAAAAGGCAAGATATTATTTTTGTTTTCTTTGTGATGTTTTATGAATAATTCAGATTCAGACATCGCTTTTTTCTGATTATCGCCTTTTCTCGTAATGTGTAGATAGTTGTTAACTATTTTTAAATTGATTTTCCCACCATTGAGACAAGAAAAGTTATTAATATCCAAATAACCAATCGGGCCATATTTTTCGCAATGAAAATAGGCGAGCATTGATTTGATCCGAATCTCGATCACTTCGATAATTGATAGCATAACATGTCGCATCCGACGATCAGCATTATATATTTGCATTAAGGCGTCTAATGAAGCCTTTTCTGAGAAAACATCATTGTTCCGAAGAGTTAATGAGTAACCGCTAATTCGATAATAATTATTATCCAAGAAAAATTCACTTGCTTGATCATATTCTTCGGATGTAATTTTCAATTCCCGAGTTTTTAGTAATTCGATTTGCCCATCGATCGACAAAAAAGGTTTAGTACTCATAAAATTCTCCTTAAAAATAAAAAGCCCACCGAGTGTGCATGTCTAAGACAGAGGCCCGTGGGATTTGTTAACATTATATTACCGCTTTCTTGTGCGTTTGTCAATGCTTTTGAACGACTTTAAAAAATCGTGGTCACCACAGCAAGTGGAGAGTAAATGAGAGTTGATGTTAATACCCAATGTGTTATAATGGTATTATGAAAAAATTAGGCGCAGGCCACCACGGGATAAATCTCATGGTGGCTTTTCTTATGCCCAAAACGAGGTGAACATTATGCCTAGAAAACCCAAGCGTCCTTGTAGCTACCCCGGATGTAAAGAATTAACCAATGGCCGGTTCTGTAAGGAACACCAGAAATTATCGGAGCAACACTACAATAAGTATCAGCGTGATCCCGAGACCCGGAAGCGTTACGGTTTGTCATGGAAGCGCATCCGCGATCGTTACATCAGAAACAATTCCCTTTGTGAGATGTGTTTAAAAAAAGGAAAGATGACCCCAGCTCAGGAAGTTCATCATATCAAACCCTTGTCAAAAGGTGGTACCCACGATGAAAAGAACCTGATGGCTTTGTGCAGCAGCTGCCACTCTACCATCACCGCTCAAGAAGGTGGCCGGTGGGGGTGCAATAATCGCTAAAACGTGTTGCAAATGCAACGGGTAGGGGGCCACGCGCGAAAAGTCGCGATTTCAAGAGGTCGTATAGGAAAAACAAATAATGAGTGGCGTGTTTAGATGATAACAGTCATAGTGGTTTCAGTGTCGGAGCAAATTAAAAAAGCAAGAAGTTAATTTCTTGCTTTCATCACGAAAATTAATTTTGCTTTTCAAGTCGAACAGTAGATGTTGTTCCCATAATACTCGCTGAATAACTGAGTTGTCCGTTTTCATAAGTTATGGTTTTGGTTTCGTCTCCGGAAGCTAGTAAGGCTTTATCTGTTTGGCTACGGTCATTTACTGAATCCCAAGTATATGGTTCGTCAGTAGTTGTAGGAGCGATATAAGTTCCTGCCCAAAACAGAGATTTTGTGTCACCGTTATTTGAAACCCAGTAGATAGTGATAACGTCTCCTTCGATAGTGGCTGATTGCCAGCTATTATTTGAACCGCTGTTTACTTGCTTCCATTCACCTGTAAGGTTTGCTGGTTCTTTTGAAGCTGTAGGAGAATTTGTGGTAGAACAAGCAGATAAACAAAACAACATACTGATGACCATGATTACGGATAAAAGTTTTTTCATTGAATCATACCTCTTTCTATTTATTCTCATTTCATTATAGTTTGAAATGCACAGATTAGCAATAAACTTAGAAAATAAAGTTGAGGTAAAAGCAGTATAGAGTAAGATGTGATTTTAATTTAAAAAGAATCAAATGTAAGAGTTGCAGAAACAAAAATGTATGTTTGAAAACCAAAGAAAGGACGGTGTAGTTTAGATGGCCAACGGACATGGTGGTTCTAGAGTTGGAGCCGGAAAAAAGAAAAAGGCATTGGTGGATAAGCTGATGGATGGTAACCCAGGTAAACGACCGCTGACGGTATTGGAGTTTTCCGATACCGCCAAGCTGGAAGGCCAGGACATGCCCCCGCCAAAAGAATATCTCAGCGCCACCCAGAAAAATGGCAAGCCACTGATGGCGGCCGAAGTTTATGAAATCACCTGGCAATGGCTGGCCGAACGGGGATGTGCCCAACATGTCTCTGCTCAACTCATCGAGCAGTATGCCATGGCAGTATCTCGCTGGATTCAGTGTGAAGAATCAATTACCGAGTTTGGCTTTCTGGCTAAGCACCCCACCACTGGCAATGCCATCCCGTCACCCTTTGTGGCTATGTCACAAAGTTTTATGAAATTGTCAAACAACCTCTGGTATCAAATCTATCAGGTGGTTAAAGAAAACTGCGCCCAGGAATTTAAAGGTAGCAACCCCCACGATGACGTGATGGAACGGTTGCTTACTGCCCGGCGTGGCGAATAGTCGATTGATGATGTTTTCTAAATCATTCTCATTCATCTGGCACCCGATGGTTGAAAACGAGAAAGATAAAATTGCGAAAGGGAAAAACATAAATGGATATACAAAAAATACCAATTAAGAAAATTAAACATGCCAAGTATAACCCAAGAAAGAATCTCAAGCCTGGCGATGCTGAGTATGAAAAACTCAAACGCTCCATTAATGAGTTTGGCTATGTCGAACCAGTCATCTGGAATAAACGCACCGGCAACATTGTCGGAGGCCATCAGCGCTTTAAGGTGTTAACCCAGCTGGGTGAAAAAGAAGTAGACTGTGTGGTTGTGGATATGGATGATGAAAAAGAAAAAGCATTAAACGTTGCCCTGAATAAGGTTTCCGGAGATTGGGATATGCCGCTGTTAACCGATCTGCTAAAGGATCTTGATGATAGCGGCTTTGATCTTTCCCTGACCGGTTTTGATATGGCTGAAATCAATGAACTCTTTGGCGAACCTGATGCCCAGGAAGATGACTTTGATCCTGATCAGGCTTTGGATGAGATTACTACGCCAATGACCGAATCAGGTGATGTCTGGCTACTGGGAAAACACCGGCTGATCTGTGGGGATTCCACCATCAAAGCAGATATGGACAACCTGATGGATGGTCAGCTGGCTGATCTCATTTTAACCGACCCACCTTATAACGTCGATTACCAGGGTGGCACCAAAGAAAAGCTCAAGATTCAAAATGACAAACTTGGCGATGCGGCCTTCCTGGAGTTTTTAACCGCCGCCTTTGAGCGGATGTTTGAACAGTCGAAAAAAGGTGCGCCGATCTATGTTTTCCATGCTGACAGCGAAGGTTACAATTTTAGAACTGCCTTCAAAGAAGCAGGCTATGTCCTACGGCAATGCCTGGTCTGGGTGAAGAACTCCCTGGTGATGGGCCGACAAGATTACCAATGGCAGCATGAACCGGTTCTTTACGGCTGGAAGGATGGCGCTAGCCACGCCTGGTACGGGGACCGGAAGCAAACCACCCTGGTGCGGTTTGACAAACCCCTGCGAAACGGGGAACACCCTACCATGAAACCGGTGGGACTCTGTGGCTATTTTATCGGCAACTCCAGTAAAGAAGGCGACATTGTTCTGGACTCCTTTGGCGGCAGCGGCAGCACCCTGATTGCCTGTGAGCAGATGGGTCGGGTTTGCTACACCTCGGAACTGGATCCCAAATACTGTGATGTGATTGTCAAACGCTATGCCGAAACAACTGGTTCTGATGATGGGATTTCAGTTATTCGTAATGGTAAGACGATTCCTTATTCCAAGCTTTTACCAGTCGAATAAACCCATCAAATTTGTTTAATAAAACTTGCTAATTAGCACCTTTTGAGTGATATATGGACACAACAAAACTACATTAAAAGGAGATAAGATCATGAAAAAAGGTACATTGCTCGTTTCAGGAAAGAAAACTTACCAGATTGTTGGACTCAACGGCAGAGACCTGGTCCTTGTGGAGACAAGTGGAAATTATGACCAAGTGTTAATCTACGGTCCCGAAGAACTGTGGTCACTGATCGAAGAAAATCGCTTTGAACTGGTTGACGAAGGTAAAAAGAAAAATGGTGGCAGAAAATGAAATCTCAAAATTTTGCACATGTCAAAAAAGGCGATCGAGTTCGACTGATTTATATGAATGACCCCTACACGAATTTAGGCGAAGGGGCGACCGGAACCGTCGACTGTATCGACGATATCGGCACTGTCCATGTTTTATGGGACTGTGGAAGTCGCCTCGGGTTAATCCCTGGGGTGGATCGCTGGGTGATGATTGAAAACAGCTGCGAAAATGAAAAGCAAGGTGAAAGACCATGACGAAGAAACACCAGTTTACTGATTGTGATCGAAAAGCCCTGGTGGCAGCCATCGGCGAAATCCTTGAGATTCAGCCCGTCTACCAAGGGGTACCATCCTTTGCTTATACCATTGGCGACTATGAAGTGGATAAGCAAGGAACCCTGATTGTTGCTGAAGCGACTACCGCAACGGTGGTTGATAACCTATTGGAAGGCCTGCGGCTAAGAGGCTTCACTTATGAAAAAGAAGAGAGCCAAATCGAAACCCAAATTGATATCGAAAACGAGGACGTCCTCACTATTGAAATGCCCAAGGAAGGCTTCACCGATGAAGCCATGACTAACCTTGAAAACCTGATCAAAGGCAAAGGTGAGCTGATTAAAAAAGCCCTTGGCGTTGAAGCTCTACCGGTTGAGCTGTCCGAGGAAACCATCGCCTTCCCCTGGTTTAAAGTGGATGATGAACCCGAAGCCATCCAGGCCTACACCCAGTTCATTGTCGCCATTTGCGAGATGGCCAAAACGCAAAAGCGCATCGCGGCCATAGCAAAGCCCATTGACAATGAAAAGTACGCCTTCCGCTGCTTCCTGCTGCGGCTGGGGTTTATTGGAGACGATTATAAAACCACCCGCAAGATTCTGCTATCAAAGCTGTCAGGCAGTGCGGCTTTTAAAAGTGGTAGAAAGCCAGACACGGAGTAATTCTTTTGTGTTTCTTACGAATTGACTTGCTATTAATGTCGTTTAGAGTGATATATGTACATGCAAACGGAACAAATACATTTTAAAGGAGTACGAAACGATGTTAACAGCAAACTTCGGAATCGAGATTGAGTTCACCGGGATTACCAGAGAAAAGGCTGCTGAGGTGGCTGCCCGTTTCCTAAACGGAACCTACGAGGAAGGCGGGACCTACTACGACACCAAAAAGGTCAACGCCCCGGATGGTCGGGTGTGGAAGTTCATGAGCGACGGCAGCATCAACTGCCAACGCAAATCACGAGGTCACAGAGTCGCCGCTGGCAGAGACTACAGCGTCGAGTTGGTCAGCCCGATCCTTTCCTACCAGGAGGACATTAAGACCCTGCAGGAGTTGGTACGGCTACTCAGACGCGCCGGGGCCTTTACCAACAGCTCCTGCGGCATCCACATCCATCTGGATGGCAAAGACCACTCGCCCCGCAGCATCCAAAGCTTTATAAAAAAGGTCGTTTTTACTGGCGATGATGTTGATGAAGTTTCGGATGCTGCGGGGCGAGTGGTCTTTGCCATCCAGATGGATGTGGATGCCGCAGGAGCTGTTGGTAAAGGCCCCGGCGCGTCTGAGTAGCCGTACCAACTCCTGCAGGGTCTTAATGTCCTCCTGGTAGGAAAGGAT
>NZ_CAKMJU010000147.1:0-4438 GCF_927416815.1 uncultured Acetobacterium sp.
GGCCTACTCACCTCCACGTGATTTGTAGTTCACAGTTATCCCTATGGCTATAGAATAATTAGAATGATGCTTAAAGGCAAGATGTTTCACGACGTTTTGTGCCTTGAGCGAAGCGAAAGGAATGGTTATAAAAATGAAAAAGAACATAAGTCTGCTTTTCGCCATGATGATGGTACTATTTCTGGCAGTGGGATGCAGTGGAACGGGAGTGAAATTATCCCAAGATGAGACATCATTTTCGGGAACTGCCCAGGTGCGCGTTTTTACCGCTGCGGGTGAGCAATGGTTGATTGATGACCAATTGATGTCGGGTGTGCCACTAGTGGCATTTGAAACGACCCAGGGGAAAAGTGGTGAAGAGCCAACCACCAATGTCCATGTGGGAATTCTCTTAAAGGATATTCTAACCGAAGCCGGTGTGGATATAAGCACGGTTAATCAGATTACCTGTATCTCCCAGGATGGTTTTTCAAAGGTCTACAGCAAAGCTGATTTGGAAGATTCGGAAAAACTGTTCTTGACCTTTGCAATGGACGGTCAAAACTTGACCTTTGAGAATCAGGATTGTTTTTTTATCGTTGCCAAGAATGAAAGCTTTAAACAAAACTGGACAAAGTTCTTAAAAGAAATAAAAATTAACTAATATAAGAAGAGTGCTTGATAAGAGAAAGAGAGGGAAAAATGAAAAAGGCTTATATAGGGGTGCTTGCTTGTCTGATAGTGCTTATGTTAGCAGGCTGTACCGGTGGTATTCGTTATGAAGCAGGTAGTTATGTGGGGTCGGCTCAAGGGAAAAATGGTCCCATCAAGGTAGAAGTAACCTTTTTAGAAAATAAGATTGAATCGGTACAAGTGGTTTCACACAAGGATGATCTTGACTATGCAACCAAAGCGGTCGATGGGATGCCGGAAATCATTATAAACAAACAACGTCTGGATGTGGATGCTGTCTCAGGGGCGACTCTGACCAGCCGCGGCATTATTGGTGCAGTGGCTCAATGTGTGACCGACGCCGGAGCTGACCCCCTAAAGCTAGGCTATGCATCCGCGGATAAGAAAACCGACGGTCAGGAAGTGGTGATTACCGGTCTAGAACAAGAACAAATTATTACTGGCGATAAAATCAAGGCCATGACCCCAGTGTCCTTCGATGCTGTGGCTGTGGATGCCAGCGGGACCCAAACCCCCACCACCGGAATCGGCGTCAGATTAGAGGACATTCTGGCCCAATATGGGGCATCGCAAAAGAACTTTGATGCCATTGTATTAAATGCCACGGATGGTTACGCTATTGAAATCCCCCGCGATGTTTTGGCCATTCGGGATGTGATTATTGCTTACGAAATTAATGGTGCCGCTACGGATCTACGAACCGTGGTGCCAGATGAACGGGCCATGTATTGGGTGAAATTCCTCAATAAAATTGAGCTTAAAGGTTTGGTAACACAAGTGGAAACTAAAAACCTGGCGATGATGGAAACAGCTCTGCTGCTGTGCACACCTGAAGACTATAAGTATTATGATGCCATTGATCAGGCCGTTCCAACCAGCCAGCTGCTGGAAAAAACTGGCGGTCTCAAGACCGATACAGTGGAGGTAGCAGGAATGGATGGTTGGGCCAGAACGGAGACCTATGATCTTTATAAAAATCAGTATATTAAAACGACCGGAGAAGATGCACCAATGTTTATCGGCCCGGATCTTCCCGAAGGGATGCGGATGAAGGAGGTGCTTTATAATAAACTGGGCGAAGATTTGATTTTAAGTGTTTCTAACGCCGAGCAAAAATATGGGACCACCACCATCAATGGTCGCACTGGAGTCGCCATTGAAAAAATCTTTCAGGAGCTAAAAATAGCAGAAGCTGCCAAGTACAAGCTAATCGGTTCGGATGGCTATGAAGCAGAGATTTCTCTGCAAGATTTAAAATCAGGAATTTTCACCCTTTCTGAGAGTGGTGTTGACACCGTTTTTGAAACACCGGAAGCGGCATCGGTAAAAGGACTGCTCTTTATTAAGCCACTTCAGTAGGTGATGGGATGAAAACCCACGTTAGAAAAATTCAGATCGTCGTTCTTTTGATTCTGCTAATGGTTATTCTTTCGGGATGTGATTATCAGGGATTGGGCGGCGAGTACCCTGAAAACTTTAAGATCAGCGGGGATGTAGAGACCCCGCTGACTGTCAATTCGATGATGGGATATCTCATCATGCGGGTTACCCGAGATGAAAAAAATTACACTGCCATTGCCTTAAAACAGGTGATTGACGAAGCAGGCCCCAGGTCAAATAGCTATGATCTGCTGTTAATTGGCGAGGATGGCTTGTCCTCCAAAATAAGTGGCACTGATCTTAGTGGTTGTCATCTGAGTTATTCAAGTCGCTATGACTGGGAACTGATCAATACCCTCCATCCCATCTCCAGTCAGATAAAAAACCTGAGTACCATTATTGTTATTTCCACTGATTTGGAAGACGATAAAGAGGCTATCGGAATTGATGACCAACAGGGATATCGACAAACAAGTGCCGGGAATCTTTTTCTTGATGGCTTTACCGAAAAACGAGTTTTTGAAGGTCAGTCTGAATTAAGTGGCAGAACCGTTACCGTGTATACGACCCACAAACAGATTTTGCCGGAGGAACTTCTTAACTACCAGACCGAATTTGCAGTGTTTGGACGGGATGGCAGCATCAAATTCGATAAAAAAAGCGATAAGAGCTATTTTGAAATCAGCGAAACGAGCATCAGTTATACCGCTTCGGATCTCACAACCATTGATGATGTTGCCGGTGTTTTAGCAGATCCACCCCGGGTTTCAATTACGGATGTGGCTTCGGATACTATCCATCAGCTTGACAAAGGAAATGATGTGATGGTCATTGAGTTAGACGGTTTGGGTTGGGGGATGCTAAAAATGGCAGGTGAGCAGGGAAAAGCGCCTTTTTTATCCAGTTTGACCGCCCAGCAGGCCTTATCTGTCTATCCGCCGATTTCTCCGGTGGGACTGGCGGCGATGATTACCGGAACCCTGCCCAGCAGCAATGGGATTACAAACCGGGAAGTCATGGATTTTAAGGGAACGGATATTTTTGAGAGAGCCCTGTCTCGGGGTAAAAGAGTGGCCTACATTGAAGGTGACAAAAAAATGCTCAATACTTCCATCGAGCCGGTCCTTTCGGTTAACGAGGGCGATCAGGATAGCCATGTTTTTAAGAATACCCAAAAGGCGATTGCAGAGAAAAATCAACTGATCTTCACGCATTTTCACAGCATCGATGATGATGCGACCACCTATGGTCCATATTCTCAGGAGGCAATGGAGCAGATTTATCGGGTGGATCGGATGGTTTTGGAATTGACCCGAGAATTTAAGGGAACGGTCATTATTACCGCCGACCACGGTCTCCATCCTACCAGTTCAGGGGGGACCCATGGCAGGATCTGCTACGAAGATATGCTGGTGCCTTATGTCGTGATTAAAACCCTACCGGCATCATAAAAGAGAGGGCACAGATTGTACATTTTTCTAATAAGAAGGTTTGAAAATTAAACTTCTCGTAAATCCGTTGATAGCAAGATTCGTATAGATTAATCAATATTGATGAAGATTTATTTCTTCAGTCATGGTAAAATAAAGCGGCATAAAGATGTTTTTTTATATCAGTTAGTTAAGCACCTGTTAGCGGAGTGATTATTAATCAAAGAACTGTTTTAAGCAGAGTTCGTTGATAAGGAACAATTAGAAATTAAGCTATGATGATAAAGCTTAGGAATCGGTTTATATCGATGAAAGTGAAGTGTAAGTCTGAAACATCTCTAGTATTAAGCAAACCAAATTCTGAGCATAGCAAACAAACCATCAAGTGATGGTCAAAAAAAAGTATTGGTAGAACGATCAGGTACCGGTCAGAATCTGGTACCCTTGGGATTTAGCTAAGGCAATCGCCTGTTCAACCGTGATTTCACGGCTTACTGGGAGAACATCCGATTTTTTATACAACTCAGCATTGTATGGTTCGTTCTTTTTCAGGATCATATAAATAGCGGTCAAAAGCATCCGGGCAATGGCAATAATGGCCCGTTTATGGCCACGACGTTTTTTAATTTTTAAGTAGCGGTTACGGATTTCAGGATGCTTTTCGCTTTTGACAACGGCGGTTGCACATTGAACCAGAAGCGGTTTTAAATAGCAACCGGCTCTTGAAATCCTGACAGACTTTTTCTTTCCGGCACTTTCGTTATTCGTGGGTGTCAGCCCTGCCCAGGAGCATAAATGCTTAGCTGTCGGGAACACGTCCATATCAGCACCGATTTCAGAGATAATGGTAATCGCTGAAAAGATGTTTTTAAAAGACGGAACAGTTAAGATCAGATTTATTTTTTCTGCGTAGGGCAAGGAAAGACAAAGGATAAGATCTTCAAGATCGGATTTGC